>JAUQXD010000324.1 GCA_030834835.1 Thermoflexales bacterium
TTCTTCAAATCAAGTGCCTTCATGGCGACCTCTACTGATTACGCCAGCCACGCTGCCGGCACTTGCAAGCGCGGCTCGACTTCATACAGGCGGCGCAGTTCATCGAACGCACTGTCGCCGGCCACGGTCAGCGCCGCCAACCGATCGTACTCGGCCAGTTCCGGGCCGTCCGCCGGGAGCGGATCTTCCAATCGGTGGGCGAAGAAACTGACTTCATGATCCCACGGCAGAATCTCGACTTTGTTGAACGCGAGTACTTCGCGAATCACATTGCCCAGAATGAACCACCAACCGTTCATCTCGAAGATGCCGTAGCGCTCCGGCTTGTCTACGTCCGATCGGCACTTCTGCCACGCTTCTCCAGCCACGATGAACCGATCGCGCGGCACATCGAGCGGATCGAAATCGAGGTGCAGCGCCTCGCGTTGAAACGCATCGAGCTGCGCATCGACCAGTAGCCAGCGCTGCTGCGCGGCGCTCCAGGTCTCAACCACCCAGTGATCGACTTCCTGTTCTGGCGAAAAGTAGCGCGCAAAGCCGCAGCGCGACCGTGCGGGTATGCCTTGATAGCGCAGGATTGACACCAGCATCAGCGTGAAGTCGCGGCAGTTGCCGATCTGGCGTTCGGCGGGTTGGCGCGGCACGGTCAAGGGGCGCGGATCAGTCTGTCGCAGAATCGCCAACTTCTCGCGGATCGATCGGACGTTGAGGGTGCGCGTCTGATCGTCCGTGGGCTGCACGCCGTAACGCTCGGCCCAGAACACGTGCAGCAGGTTGTTCTGCACGATCTGGCACAACTCACCCATGTCGGTCGGCAAACCATTGAAGAGCTCGCCATATTCGCACGAATCGGTCATCGGGCCGGGGGAAGAATAGAATGACAGCAGTGACACAGTTATCTCCTTGCAAAATGTGTTTCCCCTCCCCTGTTGCCGCTCTAAGCGACAGCAACGGGGGAGGGTTGGGAGGCTTTTAAGGGTAGGTTTTTTGAACTACCAGTTGCTCGGGCCATGGTTCGGGTTGAAAGCGTCCGTGCGGGAAGGGATGTCCCGTGATCAGAGCGGCCAAGATGACTAAGCGTCCGCGCCGGAAACAGCTCAGCCAGCGCGC
>JAUQXD010000325.1 GCA_030834835.1 Thermoflexales bacterium
AGCAGAATGCCGTTGATCCAACCCCACAACGTGCCCATCGCCAGACACGCGATCATCGCGATAAAGGGGTTGATACCCCACTTGATCGCCATCAGCGCCAGCAGGCTCATCGAGACGCCTAGCACCGACCCGACGGACAGATCGATCCCGGCGGTGATGATCGCCAGCAGCAAGCCCACGGCCAACAATGAATTCACCGTTGCCTGTCGCACGACGTTCGCCAGATTGTCCGGCGTAAGAAACACCTTCGAGGTCAGCCCTAGAAAGACAACCAGAATCACCAGGCCGAACAACGCGCCGAACCGCGCGATGAAACTGGCCGGCGTCATGCCAAACAATTGGATGCGGGACTTGGTCATTTCAGATGGTGTGACTGCTCTCGCCATGTTAATTGACCCCCATTGCCGCAGCTAAGACTTTTTCCTGGGTAGCTTCCGCGCGATCGAATTCGGCGGCCAGCCGCCCTTCGTGCATCACCAGGATTCGATCGCTCATACCCAGCAATTCGGGCATTTCCGACGAGACCATGATCACGGCCACGCCGCTTTCGACCAGCGTATTCATCAGGTTGTACACTTCGACCTTCGCGCCCACGTCGATGCCGCGCGTCGGCTCGTCAAAGATCAACACTTTCGACTGGCTCGCCAGCCACGTCGCCAGCACCACCTTCTGCTGATTGCCGCCGCTCAGGAACTGCACCTGCTGTTGAATGTGGGGCGTCGCAATACGCAGCTTCGTGACAAATTCATTGGTTCGCTTCTTCTCGTCGCCCAGCTGCAACAGGCCGTGTTTCTTCAGTCGATCTAGACTCGCCATGCTCACGTTCTGAAGCACCGATAAAATGAGCACTAAGCCTTGATATTTGCGGTCTTCCGGCAGCAGGCCCATGCCTGCTTGAATGGCGGCGCGGGGCGAATCCAACTTGACCTCGTTGCCGAAGACGTAGACCTTGCCGCTCTCGATCGGATCGGCCCCGAAGACGGCGCGCATCAACTCGGTGCGGCCCGCGCCCACCAGTCCCGCGATGCCCAGAATCTCGCCCGTATACGCCGAAAAGCTGATGTCTTCCAGCACGCCGGCGCGATTCAACCCTTCCACGCGTAAGGCCTCTGCGCCACGTTTCGCGCCGACTTTGGGATACTGCTGATCCAGACTGCGACCCACCATGAAGTTGATGAGTTGATCTTCAGAGGTATCTTTCAAGTCCACGGTGGCGATGTACTCGCCGTCGCGCAAGATCGTGCCCCGATCGCAAATCGCGAACACTTCGTCAAGGTGGTGTGAGATGAAGACCACCGACACGCCGCGCGCCTTCAACTTGCGGATCACGTCATACAACTGCTCGATCTCGGTGTCGGTCAACGCGCTGGTCGGCTCATCCATGATCAGGAGTTTGGCGTTGAGCGACAGTGCCTTGGCGATTTCCACCATCTGCTGATGCGCCACGCCGAGGCCGTCCACCGGCCGTTTGGGATCGAGATCGAGGTGCAATTCGTCGAGCAGTTCTTTGGTGCGGCGGCGCATCTCGGTCCAATCGATGAGATGTAGTGCTTGATTGCGGAAGGGCTCACGGCGCAGCCACACATTCTCGGCGATGCTGAGCTGGGGAACGAGGTTGAATTCTTGATAAATAATGCCGATGCCGAAGTCCTGCGAATCTTTCGGCGTGTGGATGTCGATCAGTCGGCCTTCCCAATAGATCTCGCCGGTATCCTTCGAGTACGCGCCCGACAGGATTTTCATCAGCGTCGATTTGCCCGCGCCGTTTTCGCCCAGCAGCGCGTGCACTTCGCCGCGCCGCACTTCCAGATGGACGTTGTTCAGCGCGCGCACGCCGGGAAAGCTTTTGCTGATGCCGCTCAACTTCAGCAGCTCATCACCGGCGCTTGATCCAACAGCAGGCTGTGTCTCGGTCAAATCCATCCTCCTGCCTCAAAACGATTAACCACGGAGGACACGGAGATCACGGAGAAAACTGGAAGTAACTCCGTGTTCTCTGTGATCTCCGTGGTTTGTTCTTATAAGAAGTAACGCTCTTCTTGACGATTCGCTTCCCAGTTCTTGCGCGCTTCCTGCACGCTGGGCATCTCGCTCACTTCGGCCACTTGCACATCCCACCAGCTGTCATAGCCGGGCACACCTACATACCGATCGTTGCGGATGACGATCACGGTCGTGTGATCGCTCGCTTGCGCGGCCTTGAGCGCCGCCGCGTACTCATCGGAGGTGGCGCACTCGATCACGTCTGCGCCGAGGCTGCGCGCATTCGCCGCATAATCGATCGCGAGTGGTTCTACTGCTTCGCCCGCGGAATCGCCCACCAGCACGCCGTCCTTACGATGAATGAAGCGCGTGCCAAAACCATCCTGCCCCAGTGATCGGCTGAGTGAACCGATGCTCTTGAAGCCGCCGTTATCCCACAAAATCACGGTAAGTTTGATACCTTCTTGAACAGCAGTGGCTAAATCAGACGAAAGCATGAGGTAACTACCATCGCCGACGATGATGTACACATCCCGATCGGGGGCGGCCATTTTCACGCCCAGCCCGCCCGCGATCTCGTAGCCCATGCAGCTGTTGCCGTATTCCATATGGAAGTTCTTGGGATGCCGCGCACGCCACAGCTTGTGAAGATCGCCCGGCATGCTGCCCGCCGCGTTGACCATGATGCCGTCCGGCGACGAGAGTTCATTCAATAACCCGATCAGTTCGCCCTGACTCGGCAGCGGTGTGTGGCGCACGCTGTAAATGCGCTCCACTTCGGCTTCCCACTCGTCGTGCAAGCGCTGTGCTTCAGCGCGATAGGCCGCATCAACAGCATAGCCTTCCAGCAAAATAAGCAGTTCTTCTAACGTCACTTTCGCATCGCCGACGACGGGCAGTGCGTGATGCTTGAACGCGTCAAACTCGGCAACGTTGATGTTGATGAAACGCACGTTCGGATTTTGGAAGGCGGTCTTGGAAGCAGTCGTGAAATCGCTGTAGCGCGTGCCGATGCCGATGACCAGATCGGCGTCGTGCGCCAACCGATTGGCCGCCAGCGTCCCCGTCGCGCCAATGCCACCCAGCGCCAGCGGGTGATCGTAGCGCAGACTGCCTTTGCCCGCCATCGATTCGCCTACGGGGATGCTCGTGGCTTCAACAAATTGCTTCAGCACGTCAGTTGCTTCGGCATAGATCACACCGCCGCCCGCGACGATGATGGGGCGCTGGCTCGCGCGGATCCACTGCGCCGCTTCCTTCAATACGTTCGCATCGGCACGATTGCGACGCACGTGCCACACGCGCCTGCGGAAGAATTCAATCGGATAGTTGTAGGCTTCGGCCTGTACGTCCTGTGGCAGCGCGAGCGTGACAGCACCGGTGTCGACTGGCGACGTCAACACACGCATCGCTTCCGGCAGGGACATGATCAGTTGATCGGGGCGGTTGAGACGATCCCAGTAGCGGCTGACGGGCTTGAAGCAATCGTTGACGGAAATATCCTGTGATTGCGTCGACTCCAGTTGTTGCAACACCGGGGCTACGTTGCGCCGCGCGAAAATATCGCCGGGGAGCAGCAGTACCGGCAGGCGGTTAATCGTCGCCGTAGCTGCACCCGTAATCATGTTCGTCGCGCCGGGGCCGATCGAGGTGGTGCAGGCCAGCGTCTGCAAACGATTCTTCACTTTGGCATACGCGGTCGCCGCGTGAACCATCGCCTGCTCGTTGCGAACCTGATAGTAACGAAAATCGGGCATCTGCTGCAACGCCTGCCCGATCCCCGCGACGTTGCCGTGCCCGAAAATGCCGAAAATTCCCGCGAAAAACGGCTGCTCGACGCCATCGCGCTCGACGTACTGCTGCTTCAGAAAAGAAAGCAAGGCTTGCGCCATCGTCATACGACGTGATTCACTCATCCGTTTGCCTCGCACGAGTTAATTGATGGGATAGATGGGGATACGCGGGTCACGGGTTTGATATGTGTCTTTGACCCACGCAAAGTTCGGATCGTCGGTGGCGGCCAGACTCTGCGCCGTGCCGACCAGCACATTGAGATAGTAGGTAGTATAACCGACCGGGCTGGACACCGGGTGATAGCCCTCAGGGATCAGAACGACATCGTTATTTCGGGCGATCACGGCCGCATCGATCGGATAGCCGGCGCGATGCAGCGGCGATTCGGGATCGGTGTAGATGCGCTGCAAGGCGTAGCCTTCGGGTCGATCGATCTTGTAGTAGTAGACTTCGTCCAGATCGGCTTCGAGGATAGCGCCATCCGATTGGACTTTGTGAATATCGTGTTTGTGCGGCGGATAGCTCGACCAGTTGCCGCCGGGCGTATAGACTTCGACGACGACCAAACGGCTGCATGGGAAACCGGGCGGCATGATGCGGTTGATCTGGCGTGTGGCATTGTCGCCACCGCGAATCTCGGTTTCAATATCTGCGGACACGATCAAGCGAGGAGCAAAATCAACTTCGGTCTTGGCCCATGCTACGGCGAATTCAACGTCAGTTATAGCTGTAACGGTGAAAGCCGTTTCGCGAGGAAGATACAAAGCAGTGGGCAAACCGACAAAT
>JAUQXD010000326.1 GCA_030834835.1 Thermoflexales bacterium
GCCCACTTTATCGGGCCGCGAGACCACATAGCCGATGCGTTCGCCTTCGCTCGCGCCCATCGCCAGCGCGGTATCGAGCGCGTTCATGTAATACAGCAGCGTGTTGCAGCCGATGTCGCCGAACACCGTCTCGATCTGGCCGCGCTTCTTCATCAGGGCTACTTCGTTGGCAAACAGACGATAGGGGCAGCCCGCGCAAATCACAGGCGGGCGCATCACAGGTGAGAGGTTGTGAACGGGCCTTGTTTTGCGGCTGCCCGGTATCGGGCCGCCCAATTGCTCCGCAATCAACGCCGGTGTCCATTCGGTGAGCGAACTGAACGGCTCTTTGCCAATAGCCTGCACGCCGATTTGTTGCAGCGCTTCCTGCACAGACCGATAGCCATCTTCAAATACATAGATCGGCCCATCGATGGAAGCGCAGAAGTCGCGCAGAAGATTCATCGGGAGCGGGTTCGTAAACGCCAGCGAGAGAATATCGAGGTTGAGTTTCTTCGCCCCCCGAAGGGACGCTTGCACTTCGCGCACGAGCATATCGCACACGCCGTACACAATCACCCCGATTTTGCCCGCGCCTTTATCCCAATGATTGAGCGGGCTGTGCTCCACGAGATCGATCAAGGCGGGCAGGCGTTCGGCCATGACGGCGTTATAGTTTTTGCGCGCCATGCCCGGTAAAACGTTGAAAGCGCGCAGGTCTTTCGGCATCTCGATCGGGTCGCGGCGCTGAACGGGCATCAGGTGAATCAGTCCTTCGCTGTGACACAGCGTGCCGCCCGGCATGATGACAACCGGCGTTTTGTAGCGTCGCCCGATGTCCACGGCGACGCCCGCCGCTTCGTGCAATTCCTGATGGTTGCGCGGCTCGAAGACGGGCACGAAGCAACTCTTGAAGAGGTAACGCGGATCGATGACGTGCTGCGTGGAACTGGGCGTGAAGTCGCTGGCGATGTAGTAGATCAATGCGCCGCGCTCTTGCACAAAGGCCGAGCCGCTAGTGAAGACATCGGCGGCTTGAAACAGGCCTGGAATCTTCATCGTGACGACGCAATCGCGACCGGCTAATGTGTGCCCATGCCCCACCGCCGCCGCGACGGCTTCATTCACCGACCAGCCGACGTGAATAAGGTTCTGCACCTGTGACAGGCCGCGATCGATCACTTCCGAACTGGGCGTGCCGGGATACCCATCGGCGCAGTGGATGCCCGCACGCACACAACCCACCGCAAAAGCGAGGTTGCCCTGCAAGACTTCGGCTTGATCCTGGGGCGCCAGGCACAATTGCTCGATCGGGTTGGGCATGAGGGACTCCTCCCGTGGAAAAAGAAGATGAACTCAATACGAATCATAGTCTGCACACGCCAGATTGCCAAGTACAGTTTGGCACAATGTTGACATGGCCTTTATCAGTCCTATAATGCATTTAGCCAATGTTCCTGCGTCTCACCTTCTGCCCTCATCATCAACTGTCGGTCAACCTCAATATTCGCGCTTCTGAACAGGAGGCGTCATGGTGTGCGCGTCTGGCCGGCCGTATGCCAGTACAATTCCGCCGCCGGTAGCAGCTATCGCGTGTCCGCCTGACTCGCGAGCGTTCGGTCGTATCATCTAGCCCAACAGGAGGAAGATCATGATTAGCCGAAAGCTGGTAATGGGTGTGGGTGTTTTGTGCGCGCTCACTCTGGCGGTAGTGCTGCTGGCTGTGCCCGGCACGCCGTCGGCAGCGCGCAGTGCCGATCGGGCCGCGGAGGTGCAATCGGTGGCGGCAGCGCCGGAAGCGGCGGCGCTGGCAGCGGCGCAAGCTGAAGATGTCGTGTTGGCCGCTCCCGCCGCCGCGAACGATCGACTGATCCTCTCGTATGCCGCCAAGTTCGTGTGCATGGAACCGATTCAGCCGGGATCGTACTATTATGGCGCAGTCGCGCCACTGGTCAAAGAATCGACCGGCGTGGTGATTCACAACCCCAACAGTTTCCCTGTGATGTTGTACAAGAAGGCAGTGCGCGCGCCGGTTGAAAATCCGTTTACCACCGCCCAGGGCGTTGCACCCGGCAACTGGGTCACGGTGACGCTGCAACCCGATTATGCCTTCCGGGTCGATTGCGATGACATCGCCAAATTGCTGACAAACAATCCAACTGCGACCTTCATCGGCACGTTCGGCATCGGCGTGGAAGTCGAAGGTATGGTCGTCATCGCCATCGGGCCGCAGACTAATGCGGCCGGCACCGTGCAGCGCTACGGCCCGCTGGACGTTACCGCCGAATACGTGCGCAGTTCCGAAGTGATGAAGAAAGACATTCACTATCAACCGTGGTGGACGTGGTGGTGGTGGGGCCTGCCGTGGCGCATCGGCTATGCCTATGAGCGCGTGATTCAAGTGCCCAACCCCGCACTCAACATCGACTGTCGCGAGCTGCTCTACACGGCGCTGCACGAAGATGTGTTACGCGAGATAGCACCCATCAGTTCAACGCTGGCGAACCTGACGAACGCAGCGCTGAACGCAGGCCGCCAGATCGACCCGACCAGCGTGGGCCAGTTGACGGATCAGCAGCCGCCCGCGCTGGTGGCCATGATTGGCGGCTGCCGCAAATTGATGAACGGCACGACACTGAATGTGGACATCGACTATGTGCTGTTGAGCAACAAGAGTCCCGCCGATGCCGATCCGCGCACGCCGGGCGTGCCGCCGACGGCCGCGCTCTATCCGTGGTGGCCGGGCCGCTGGTACGATCTGCCCGTGGTGCAGCCGCAAAACATCAGCACCGACATCGACAAGTTCTTCCGCCAGTGGCACACGCAGCGCTGGCTGGATGTGCCGGGGGCCGATCCGGCCGCCGTGAATGCGGCCATGGTCTACTGGTTCCCGTACTGGTGCGGCTGGAATTACTGGTGGTGGTGGGGCAATTCCAACGACTGCACCGACATTGCCCTCGGCGAAGGTGAAAGCCTCGATGTCGAACAGGTCACGCCCACGCGCGTCTTCACGGTGAAGTGGCCGCCCGTTCCGTAACGGAGGTGAGCCATGCGAACCACTAAAACTATCGTCTTTACTGCAGCGATCCTGATCGCGTGGTCGATCGCGATCGGGGTGTTGGCGCGAACCGATTGGTCCGTGCAAGCCGATCGATCAGCTCAGCCCGATCGCGCCGATCGTTCCGATCGGCCGACCGCTTTCTCGCCGCCCGAAGAGGCGCAAACTCAATCGCTGTCCGTGTCCAATGCCAGCCCCATCACCACCACAGGCCTGCTACCCGCCGACATAGTGGGCGCGGGCACCGGCCCCGTGATCATCTGCGAAAATCTGGGGCTGCTATGCAGTGATCCCGGCACGGGCGCCAGCGATGATGTGCGCGGCCTGTCGTACGGCTACGATTTTGTCTCGACCAGCCTGCCGCCGATTCAGTTCTCCGTCGTGGCCGGATCACGCGGCATCACCGGCACGGCGGTGCGCGCCGAAGCCGACTGCACACCCGCCGAACCCGCCGCCGATGTGTTTGAAACCGCGCTTGACGGTCTGAACGAACAAGACCTGGACGGCGACGGCACGGCGTGCGCTGCCACCAGCGGCTTCGGTCTCGATCTCAGTGACGCCGTC
>JAUQXD010000327.1 GCA_030834835.1 Thermoflexales bacterium
GAATCGCAGCGGTCGACTGCGGCGTAAAGCGCGGATCAGCAGCCAGCGGGGTGACGCGGATCCGATCGGGGCGCGCGCCCAGCCGCCGGATCAGATCGACCTTCGTCGCTTCCGAGATCGCCAGCGTCACGCGCGCTGTCCTTAAGGCCAACGTGTGCGCCACTCGAAAAATCAAACGCTGCGGCACGGTGTAATACTGTGGATAGATCAGCGGAATGACATCATACGCGGTCAGCACGGTGGGCACACCCGGGCGATAGGGCATCAGATAGTAGGGGCTGTGATACACCGCCGCCTTCAGTTCGCGCAATTGCTGCGGGACGCGCCATTGCTGTTGAAGGGAAAAGGGGGAGATTGCTATATTGGTAATCGGTAAATTGGGCAGCGCCAGGCGCGATGATGGCGCATTGGGATCGCGCAATAGCATTAGATCAAGATCGGGCGCGATCGACTTGAGCGCGTGCGCCAGGTTGACCACGTAGCGGCCGATGCCGGGAAAGTGATCGATGGCCGTGCGGGCGTCGAGCACAATCGTCATCTTAATAGCGCACCATCAAACGATACGGCAGCAGCGCGAGCCGCAGGATCAGGCGCGCGATCGAGCCGAAATGTTTGCCGTAATAGTAATCCAGGCTGCGATAGTAACCGCGCTGCGCCGCCGGATTCTGCTTTAGACTTTGCCCGCCCAGATGCACAATCTCGATCTGCGGGTTGAACATCACCTGCCAGCCGGCCTGCCGGATACGTCTGCACCAATCGGCGTCTTCAAAGTACATGAAGATATTTTCGTCCAACCCGCCGATCTTATCGACCACTTCACGCCGCGCCAGTAAGCACGCGCCCGAGACCCAATCGACCGCCTGAATTTGCGCGGTGTGCCAATCGTGAACAGGGCGGCGCAATACCAGACGATATAGCCCGCGCCTGAACAAATAGCCGATCGATGGATCACCCCCGAAGGCGAACGCTTGCGGTTCATCGTCAGGCAGCAGCAACCGCGGACACACGGCCCCGACCTCAGTATGCTGATCCATGAACGCGACCAGTCGCGTGAGCGCCTGCGGCTTCACCAGCGTATCACTGTTGAGCAGCAGCACGTAACGACCGGAACTGGCCGCCATGCCTTGATTATTGCCACGCGCAAAGCCGACATTCTCCCGATTGCGAATCAACTTCACGTCAGGAAATTCAGCCGTAACCAGGTCCGCGCTGCCGTCGGTCGAAGCGTTATCGACGACGATCACCTCGTAAGTCAGGTCACGCGCGCCGTCAGGAATGGTGCGCAGACAGTCGACGAGCAACGCAGCCGTGTTCCAGTTGACGATGACGAGCGAGAGAGACGGGTTCATGCTGTTTGAGGATAGCGTCGAGCACGGATGGCCCGGACAATGCGAGTGGCAATCTGTGGCATCCAGCCCGGTATGAGCAAGGCGGGCACACACAGCAGCCAAAAGCGTGGATAGCTCTGGTAGTAGGGCCGCATGAACGAGAATTCCCCTTTCCCACTCACGCCGTCTCGTTTGCGGGCCAACATGACGGGATATACGAAGGTGCGTAGTACGTAATTGTTAGCGGCGCGAATCGCTTGAGATGAATAACCTTTGGCTGACATATTCTCGAAAACTTTGTGAGTACCGCTGATAAAGAACTTATCCCACAGCTGTGGAGGCATGGGCGAATTGCCGCTACGGCAGAGCACGAGTGGTTCACCGATGTAGGCTGAGCGCCGGGCCAGCGCGGCGACCGCATACACGACATACAGAAATGACGCCCCGTATTCGTAATACAGATCACGTTCGGCCTCGCTAATCGAGGCCATAAGCGATTTCTTCATCGCCACGATGGAGATGAACCCCAGCCTGGCGCCAAATAGGCCGATGGCGTTTTTTGGATCATCAAAGTGTAGGTCTGTAGTTCGGCAAGCGGCGGGCACTCTGAGCGTGTCGAACTCTTTTGCCCAAACAGAGAAATTCACAATGACTTGATCATTGCCAGCTCGAATTCGCTCGATCACAGCCGGGATCGCTGGCGGGAGTAGTTTGTCGTCGTCGCCAAATATCCAAACATATTCGCCTTTAGCCAGCTGAGCCACATGATAAAAATTCGCCTCGCCAATGTTGGTCTCATTCCGGTAATATCGAATCCAGGTATATCGGGCTTGATACTCGGCCATAACTGCAGGCGTGTCATCCGGGCTGGCATTGTCGGAAACGACCACTTCAACTTCTGGCAGGCAACTTGACGCCGAAGCGATGATACTATCGAGCGCCTCGCGCAGAAACCGGGATCGATTATAGGTGGGAATACAGATCGAGAGCAGCGGCGTAGACGACTCGGTCATCACGGTTCCCCTTTTATTTTTCGCTTGAGATAGCGCGCCGCAGCGTATGAATTTTTGTAAAGCCAGCGCACCGGCCGGTATTGCGCAACGCGCAACAGCGGCAGGCACTTGCGGCGGAAATTGCGGTTGTTTCCCAGATAGCCTGTCAGTTCGCGCGTCACGCGCTCAATCTCGGCCACACTCATACCGGGCGTACAACGAATCGTCAGTTGAGGCAAAAGCGCAATGACCAGGCGATACCGGTAGGCCAGATCTGCCGCAGAGATGACGTTTTCCTTAAACAGACGGGTATAGAAGCGGCAGTTATCTACAGCGATGTTTTGTATCTCGGCATAGTCCACGGAATCTGGGATCTTGACCGCCAGCCTGCGCCGCCCGATAAAATAGGCAGGCAAATCGGCGGCGTAGGCCAGGCGGAGCGCCACTTCAAAATAGATGCCACGCGAGCGGTCGGTTTGAGTCAGGGGCGCCCGATCCAGAGTTTGATTCAGTTTCTCTTTAGCCAGACTCGATCGGTAAATCAACCCGGAAAAGTGGCCGACCGTCAAATAGTTAATCAGGTCACGCGCCTGGCCAAAAGAGACGTCCTCTTCTGGTGCATAGGTCTTATACGGGCGGTGCACCTGCCTGATAAAACTGTAATAGTTGAGCGCGAGCAAGGCGTAGTCGCCTCGAGAAACGACATCGAGGATGGCCTGTACCTGGCCTTCGAGATAGACGTCGTCGTCCGAGAGCAGGGCCATGTATTCACCTGCGGCGTATTCGATGCACCTGGCGGTATTACCGTCAAAGCCCAGGTTGGCGGAATTATGGAAGACCTGAACAAACGAATATTGACAGGGCAAGGTGTCGATGAACTCGGCCGTGCCATCCGTCGAAGCGTTATTGACGATCACGATCTCGACTGAGCCGGCCAGCAAGACTACCACCTGGGGAAGCAAGAATTCCAAACAAATCTTGAGTTCGCTGAGTCGATTATATGTTGGTATACAAACTGAAAGTTTAGGTGGCATGGCAGCTATTTCTTGGCTGGCGACTTTCGATTAGGCCTGTGGACCCGAACAAACAGCAGTACTTGCTTCATCTCATAAGGTGTGATGATTTGCATTAGTATAAATCCGCCCAACAGCAGTAGCAACAGCAGTAATTTGATGCCTGCCCCGATCAGAAAAGGAAACGGGGGAATGAACTGACCAATTGTTAGTAGACCAATCTGGAGTAACACAATCCCTGCAATGCGTGCAGCGGGATAGGGTATCGGATACCGTCGTCGCAACCAGAAATATAAAACTATAGGTGATACGGCATAGCTGAGAAACGTGGCAATAGTCGCACCCCAGACGCCCCAACTCGGAATCAACAATAAGTTCAGGGAGAGATTGACCGAGACTCCGATGAGGGACGTCCAGGTAATAGCGCCAAATCTCTTTCCGGCCAGACTGCCAACGGACAAAATCGTGAAGAGTGCGCCAAAGACATGCATATAGGACAACAATCCCACGTACTTGGCTGCTGGAAGATAAGCGGGACGAGTAAGGATCGTCAGAATTTCTGTAGCATATAACCCTAATCCCAGGCTGGCTAATAACACCGCCGCGATCATATAGCGTGCCAGAATAGCATAACGTTGTTTGGCCAGGGGATCATTCTGCATGGAGAGAGCCAACGGAGTGTACGCGGCAAATAAAGGGGCAATCATTACATAAAGGAGCGAAGCAATCTTGTTGCCAATGGCATACTGGCCAAGGTCCTCTGCTGAAACGTATTGCGCGAGGATCAGGCGATCCGCTACTAATAGACCCCAGGCTGCCACTGTGCCGGGCAACAACGTCGCGCCGGTGCGTAGCAACCGGCCAGCTGTCTTTCGTACCGGGGGCCCAATCATCCACCGGGTAAAGAAGAGTGCCGCAAAAAAAGTAGCGACGCTCAACGTGGCGGGGGTCAACAACATCCCGACCACCCCGAGACGAAAGACAACGATGTAAAGCACATTCCCCAAGACAGTGCACAAAATAGCGATAATGCTGAACGCCATGCCCCAGCGAACTTGCAACGCTGCCTGGGCAGAGCTCACCAGTACAGATCCGCCCAGGCTAAAGACTAAGGTAACGCCTATCAGTCGGAATAAATCAGCGTAGTCCTGCGTGAGAGGCGAAGCTGCGGCAAGTGTCGGTGCGGCCAAGAATACACCCGCGCCAACTACGATGCCGATCACAACACTGCTTGCAAAGGCACTTCCGGTGATTTGTCGTTGCCAGCTAACATCCGGCTGATTATTGAAGTGGGCTGCGATGGCTTGCGGAAGCGCAAACAAGGCGATTGTGGTGACGGCACCGCTGACAGTCGAGATATAGTCGGCTACACCATAATCACCCGGCGTGAGCACACGGGTAATAATCGGTGTGAAGAGTAACGCCAGGAATGGTCCCGCCCACTGGATGAGGCCATACCCGGCAATCATCCGGACAAGGCGTTTTAGGATCTGACGCATAAGATAGTTTCACGAGCAGTATCCCCATCTGGCCGATGGAAACATGGCGATTGACCGCTCCGATAACCCTATAGCCCGCGCTGATAGACAAACTGGCGCAATTGCTCGCTATGCGCATAAGGTGTATCCACCATATCAATCATTAACGGCGCATCTTTCGGGCAGTCTCTAATCAGGACCTGCCCCCGCATGATCTCGCGACATGAAAACTGACCCTTTTGCAGGGGAATGGCCAGATAGACATCCTCGTCGCGCAACACCTGCCCCTGCGCTAAATCGCGCTTAGCATAGACGCCCCGCACCAGAGCGTCGAGATATTTGATCTCTTTTTCTGGTACCACCCGGCGCTGTGTGCCGGGCGCGCCGCACATCTCGCGCGCTTTATGCCAGGCCTTGAACCAGGCATCGAT
>JAUQXD010000328.1 GCA_030834835.1 Thermoflexales bacterium
CCCTGATCGAGCGCACTGAGAAGCGCATGAAAGATCAGAACATGACGCTGGAGGAATACCTCAAGGCGCTGGGCAAGACCGATGAAGAGTATCGCGAAGAACTCAAACCCACCGCCGAGATTCGCCTGAAGCGCGGGCTGGTTTTGAATGAACTGATTAGAACCGAAGGCCTGAGCGTGGCCGACGAAGACGTGGTCCAGCGCATCATCGAGATGGCGCAGATGTACGGCGAACGCGCCGCCGATGCTCGCAAGGCCTTTATGTCAGACGAGAATCGCCAGTCCATCATGCTCGATTTGCTCAGCAGCGCCGGTCTGGCGCGCGCCGTCGCCATCGCCAAAGGCCAGGCCCCGGATAAGACCGCCGTAGTCGCCCCGGCCGAACCGTCCGCGGCTGAATCAGCCGCGTAAACCGATCGGCCTGTAGCGACCCTGTAGGTTTGATCAGTTTGGCGCGCTGCGACACAGGCTATAATCGTTGTAGCGCATCAACCCTGATACAAGGAGCCAATAATGATTCCGATGGTCATCGAGCAAGACGGTCGTGGTGAACGCGCCTACGACATCTATTCGTTACTGCTCAAAGAACGCATCATTTTTCTGGGGACACCCATCAACGATCAGGTCGCGAATGTGATCGTAGCGCAGCTGCTGTTCTTGAACTCACAGGACCCCGATCGCGAAATCCGCCTGTACATCAACTCGCCCGGCGGGCAGATCACGTCGGGCCTGGCGATCTATGACACGATGAAGATGATCCAAGCCCCGGTCTCGACGACGGCCGTGGGCATGGCCGCCAGCATGGGCACGATTCTGCTCACCGCCGGCACCAAAGGCCTGCGCTATGCGCTGCCCCATTCGACCATCCACCTGCATCAACCGCTGGGTGGCGTGCAGGGTCAGGCCGCCGACATCGAGATCGAAGCGAAGGAAATCCTCCGTATGCGCGATTTGCTCAACGGCATTCTGCGCGACTCGACCAAGATGGGCGAAGAGCAGATTGCCCGCTATACCGATCGTAATATGTACCTCACGGCGGCGCAAGCCGTGGAAGTCGGGTTGATCGACGCGGTGTTAGAGCCGCAAAACCTGCCAAAGCCGCAGTAGTTCCGCTAACGAAAACGCCCTTCGAAATGAGGGGCGTTTTTTATTTGCTACTTTCGCCGTTCGGCGAGTTGCCTGCGCACAATCTCTTGCACCGCACCTGGATTGGCTTTGCCACGGCTTTCCTTCATCACCTGACCGACCAAAAAGCCCAGCACCGTTTCTTTGCCACCCAGGTATTTTTCAACCTCAGCAGGGTTGGCATCCAGCACTTTCGTGACGATGGCCTCGATCGCGCCGGTATCGCTGATCTGCGCCAGGCCCTTGGCCGCCACAATCGCCCTGGCCGACTCGCCGCTCTTGAACATCTCGCCCAGCACACGCTTGCCGGTGTTGATGTTGATCACGCCCGATTCCACCAGATCGATCAATTCACCCAGCAACGGCGGCGTGACTTTCACTTGCTCGATCGGCGTGAGCGATTCATTCAGGTAGCGGAAAAGTTCACCCGTCAGCCAATTAAATACACTCTTCGGGCTGCGGCCACCCGATTGTTTGATCGTGGCCTCAAAGTAATCGGCGACGGCGCGGTCAGCGACGAGTATTTCGGCCTCGCTGACGCTCAGGCCATACTCAGTCACGAAACGTTCGCGCTTGGCATCGGGCAGTTCCGGCAGCGCCGCGCGCAGCTGCTCCACCCAGGCGCGCTCCACAATCAACGGCGGCAGATCGGGTTCCGGGAAGTACCGATAATCTTCGGCGAATTCTTTGCTGCGTTGCGGCACGGTCTTGTTCGCGGCCTCATCCCAGCCGCGCGTTTCCTGCTTCACTTGATCGCCGCGTTCGATAACTTCTTGCTGGCGTTTCAATTCATACGCCGTACCACGCTCCAACGCCCGGAACGAGTTGAGGTTCTTCAACTCCGTGCGTGTGCCAAATTCCGTCGTGCCCACGGGCCGGATGGAGATGTTCGGCTCAAAGCGGATGACGCCCTTTTCCATATCGCCGCTGTTGACGCCCAGATAGCGCACGATGGCGCGCAGCTTCTCTGCATATGCCTTTACTTCTTCGGCGGAATGCAGATCGGGTTCAGACACAATCTCCATCAGGGGCACACCACTGCGATTGAAATCCACCAGCGACGATCCGCCCGCGTGAATCGATTTACCGGTGTCTTCTTCCAGATGCACACGCCGGATGCGAATGCGTTTCTTGCCTTGCGTCGTTTCGATCTCCAGCCAGCCGTTGCGGCACAGCGGAAATTCGTACTGCGAAATCTGATAGCCTTTGGGCAAGTCGGGGTAAAAGTAGTTCTTGCGCGCAAAGATATTGAACTCTTCAATGGTACAGTTCAGAGCCAGCCCGGCCATGATCGTCATCTCGACCGCGCGCCGATTGATCACCGGCAGCATGCCCGGCATGCCGGTGCAGATGGGGCAGACGTGCGAGTTGGGTGCTTCGCCGTCCGACATGACGACCGCGCACCCGCAGAACATTTTAGACTTGGTCAGAAGTTCGGCGTGAACTTCCAACCCGATGACAGCCTCGTAATTCATATCAGACACTCAGAGTCATTCGGAATAGAAGAAGGGATGCAGCTCAACTTCACGGATGAAGCGTGTTGCCTGGCGCAAAATCGCACGACAAGTTCCCGTGTCTAACTCAGAATGATTGGGAATCGTCAGCGTTTGTATCTCACCGTTCTGGCTCACGCGTCGTAGTTTGATGTGACTGCCTTTTTGTGAATGAACGGCAAACCCAAATCGCCCAAAGATTCGGATCAACTCTGTGCCCGACAACCGCCGCAGTTTAGGCATATGCCGGCTCTAATTCAAAAGTCACCAACAGAGTCGGCCGGGCTACCAACCCCCACTGACTGGCGTCTTCACCTTCAAGGTGCAACTCAACCGCTTCTTTGAGATTGGCCGTGACCGCATCTAAGGTCGCCCCCTGCGTCACGACGGGAATCTCGACGCACTCCGCCACATAGCCCGACTGCTCACCCTGACGAATAACGGCCTTCACTGTATGCTGTAACAACATGTTCCCCCCTTAACCGTGCCTTCTGACGAAACGCTCCATGCGGCGCAGCGCCTCCTCGATCTTTTCGTAAGCCGTGGCATACGATGCGCGCACGAAGCCTGCGCCGCCCGCGCCGAAGGCCGTGCCCGGCACAACGGCCACATGCTCTTCTTGCAGCAACTTATTGGCGAAGTCGTCTTCATTCATGCCGCTGATGCCGATCGACGGGAAAGCGTAAAACGCGCCCTGCGGCTCGAAGGTCTTCAGACCGATACTGTTGAAGCCGCCCACGATCAAGCGCCGCCGCCGATCATATTCCTGCCGCATCATCTCGACGTGTTCTTCGCCGCGTTCGATCGCCTCGATGGCCGCCACCTGCGCCATCGTCGGCGCGGACATGATGGTGTACTGGTGAATCTTGCGCATCGCCGCCGAGATGTCTTTCGGCGCGGCTGAGTAACCGATGCGCCAGCCCGTCATCGCGTGCGATTTGCTGAAGCCGCCCAGTAGGATGGTGCGCTCGCGCATGTTGGGCAGCGTGGGGAAGCACGTGTGTTGCGCCTGTGAACCACCCGCCATCGAACTGTAGACCAGCCGATCGTAAATCTCGTCCGAGATGATCAGCAGATCGTGTTTCTCCGCCAACTGCGCGATGTCCAGCAGGCGCTCACGGGACATCACCGCGCCGGTCGGGTTGTTGGGATAACCGATGAGAATCGCCTTGGTTTTTGGCGTGATCTTCGCTTCGATCTCTTCTCTGGTCACCTGAAAGTTGTTCTCGACGCGCGTGGCAATCGGAACCGGCACGCCACCCGCGAGCGTCACTTCCGCCGTGTAAGCCACAAAGCACGGCTGCGGCACGATGACTTCATCGCCCGGATCGAGAATCGCCGTCATCGCCAGATAGAGCGCTTCGGATACACCCACCGTCACCAACAACTCCGCTTCGGGATCGTATTCGATCTGATAGCGGCGCTGCAAATAGGCGCTCAATGCGCGGCGCAGTTCCACCGTGCCGGAATTGCTGGTGTAGTGCGTATCGCCATGCTTCAACGACGCGATGCCCGACGCGATGATGTTGTCGGGCGTGGTGAAATCGGGCTCGCCGATGCCCAGCGAAATCACATCTTTCATCGTCGCCGCGATGTCGAAGAATTTGCGAATGCCGCTGGGTGGAACCGAGTTGACTTTGGCCGAAACGAAGTCGCGCATGTTAGTCCTCGTTGTTATCGCTATAGCCGACCATCGCCGAATCGCCGACGTTGAACTGCCGATAGCGGCCCTTGACGATGGCTTCTTTGCCGATAATCGATTGATCCATCGTGCTTTCTTCGATGATCGCGCCCGCGTCGATGATCGAGTCGCGGATGATGGAGCGCACGATGCGGCACTCCGGCCCGATGGCGACATGCGGCCCCACGACCGAATGCTCGATCTGGGCTGACGGGTGAATATTAACCGGCGGAATGATGACACTACTATCGCACACCAATTGGGCGCTGTTGTCACTGCCGTGATCGAGCAGATAGCGATTGGTGTCGAGCACCGTTTCAGGCTTACCAGTGTCGCGCCATTCGATCACGGGCCGCGTGACAAACCGCTGGCCCTTCGGGATCATCAGGTTCAGCGCATCGGTCAGAAAATACTCGCCCTTGGTCTGAATGCGCTTCTCCATCAGTTCGCCGCACGCCGTCATCAACGCCGGGCCGTCGGTAAAGTAGTACATGCCGATAACGGCCAGCCGGTCATCCATCGTCGCGGGTTTTTCCACGAACTTATTGATGCACCCGTCCTCACCGACAATCGCCACCCCGAAGCGGCGCGGATCGGCCACCTCGCGCACGTAGGCGATCGAATCTTCCGGCGTACCCGTGATGTCGCTCAGATCGGCTTCAAAATACGTGTCGCCAAAGACCATGAACACCGGGCCGTTCACGTAATCGCGGCACAGCCACAGCGCGTGCGCCTGGCCCAGCATTTCGCTCTGGATCACGTAACGCGCCTTGAAACCGTACTGCTGTGACACGTACTTCTCGATCTGGTCGCCCAAATAACCGACGATGAAGATGTATTCTTCAACTTCAATGCCGCGAAACTTGTCGAGAATGTAGGCGAGCATGGGCTTGCCGGCGACATTGATCAGTGGCTTGGGTTTGGTGTACGTGTGCGGCCGCAAACGTGTACCAAGACCAGCGAGAGGAATAATGACTTTCATGGGGCCTCTATTTTTTAGTGATAGGCAGTTTAGCGCGCTGCCACGCGACCATACCACTCTGCAATTGTTTCGCGTCAAAACCCGCGTGCCGCAACACTCGCACCGCTGGCGGGCTGCGATGCGCGGTGGCACAAATGGCGATCACAGGTCGATTCGGATCGAGTTTCAGCGCGGGCAATGTCGAGCGAAGTTGATTGACCGGCACATTGATCACGCCTTTGATATGGCCTGCGGCAAACTCGCCAGCCGATCGGACATCGATCAACTGCAACGGCTCACGCTGATCCAATCGGGCCTTGAGATCTGCCGCCGGAATTTCGGGCACACTTCCAAACGGCCACCACCAAAATCGATCTATCATTACGCCAACTCCGGTTTTCGCGTGTGCCACTCAGTCGCCTGTTCATAAGCGTAAGCCACTTGCAGCATCTGCGCTTCGCCAAAGGCCGGGCCGTTGAGTTGCAAGCCGATCGGCAAGTTCTGTCCATCGAAGCCGCACGGCAGGGAAACGCCGCAAATTCCAGCCAAATTCTGATTCAAGGTGAAGACATCGCTCAAGTACATTTGCAACGGATCGTCCACCTTCTCGCCGATCCTAAAAGCCGTGGTCGGCGAGACCGGGCACGCGATCACGTCCACCTGCTCGAAGGCCGTGTCGTAGTCACGCTTGATCAACGTGCGCACTTTTTGCGCCTTCAAATAGTAAGCGTCATAGTAGCCGGTCGAAAGTGCATACGTACCCAGCATGATGCGGCGTTTCACCTCCGGGCCAAAGCCTTCGCCGCGCGTTGCGCGATAGGTTTCCCACAGGTCACCGCGATCGATCCGCAGGCCGTAGCGCACGCTGTCGAAGCGCGCCAGATTCGCCGACGCTTCAGCCGGCGCAATGATGTAGTACACGGGCAAGCCATAATCGGTGTGCGGCAGCGAGACTTCGCGAATCTCCGCGCCGAGCGATTTCAACACATCGATCGCCGCGTGGATCGACTGCTCCACTTCCGGCTGCATCCCATCGATGAAGTATTCCTTCGGCACACCCACGCGCACGCCCTTCAAATCGCCGTTCAGCCGCGAGGCGTAATCGGGCACGGGCGCGGTCATTGACGTTGAATCGAGCGGATCGTGTCCCGCAATCGCGCCGAGCAGCGTCGCCGCATCGATCACGTCTTTGGCGAATGGACCAATCTGATCCAGCGATGACGCAAACGCGATCAAGCCATAGCGGCTGACACGGCCATACGATGGCTTAATACCGACCACGCCGCACAACGAGGCGGGCTGCCGCACCGATCCACCGGTATCCGAGCCAAATGCGCCCAGGCACAGGTCAGCGGCGACGGCGGCCGCACTGCCGCCACTCGATCCGCCCGGCACGCGCTCAACATCCCACGGATTGTGAGTGACGCCATACGCCGAGTTCTCGGTGCTGGAGCCCATCGCAAATTCGTCGGTATTGGTCTTGCCCAGGAACACCGCGCCCAATGCGCGCAGTCGCGCCACGGCGGTCGCATCATACGGCGGCACAAAGTTCTGCAGAATCTTGCTGCCCGCGGTCGCCGGCTGCCCGTCGACGCAAATCACGTCTTTGATCGCCAGCGGCACACCCAGCAGCGGCGTGTCTTCGCCGTTGGCGCGGCGCTCATCGGCAGCCTGAGCCTGAGCTAAAGCCGATTCGCGCGCCAGGTGCAAATAAGCGTGCAAGGCCGGATCGACGCGATCGATACGGTCGTAGATCGATCGGGTTAATTCGACCGCCGAAATTTCGTGGCGGGCTAATCGGGCATGGGCTTCGTGAATCGTTAAGGACGGTAACATATTGGCTCAAAACAAAACGAACTCCACGCAACTCACGGCACAGATCACACGTGCGTTTCGTGGAATTCACGGACTTAGTCTAATACAGCGCGAACTTCAAACGCATTACCGACGCGCGCCGGCGCATTCGCCAGTATTGCTTCGGCCGACGAGGACGGTCGCGCCACATCGTCGCGCATGACGCTGTGCAAGGGCAGCACGGTCGCCGTCGGCGAAATGGCGGACGTGTCCAGCGCGTTGAGGCGTTCGGCGTAATCGAGGATGGCCGACAACTGCTCCTGATAACGCGTCTCTTCAGCCTCGGTCAGCCGCAGTTTTGCGAGTTCGGCAATGTGTTGTACGTCATCACGGGTAATAGACATGGCGCGATTATATCAGAACTGAAGACATTGAACAATTGTCAGGCCAATGCAAAACCGGACAGTTCGATGAACGAACTGTCCGGTTGGTTGCTCTGTGCGAGCGACTAATAGCGGCTGCTGCCGCCACTGCGGCCGCCGCCGCCGCCACGGCGCTGGCCGCCGCCGCTGCCACCACGGCCGCCGCCACCACCACCGTAACCACCGCCACGACCGCCGCCACCGAAGCCGCCGCCGCCACTACGCTCTTCACGCGGACGCGCCGGATTCACAGTCAGGGTGCGATCGCCGAGTCGGTACGAATTGAACATGCTGATCGCCTTCTGCGCGTCGGCCTGGCTCGCCATCTCGACGAACGCAAAGCCCTTCGAATTGCCCGTGTCGCGGTCCTTGATCACGGCCACCGACACAATTGTGCCGGCCTGCGCGAACAACGTGCGCAGTTCATCTTCTGTCGTCGAGTACGCCAGATTCCCAACATACAACTTCACTTCCATTTCAGATCTCCTGTGTGCCGGCGCGTGGCCGTTATTGTAGTTGCCGTCTTTCCGAAAAAGAGTTTGCGGCAACTAGCTCTCTCAAATCCGTCCGACTGCGACCCGATTATACCATAACATCCCGAACGCAAACACAACTTCGCAATTGGCCCGAATCAAGCCGATTTGCGCCGTTGAATTTCATACTCCAGCACTTCCTTGAAGATCGGCTCCACCGGACGCGGCCGCCAACCTAACTCACGTTTGGCTTTATCGGCTGAGCCGTAAAACGTGTAATCATTCAGCGTGCTCAGCGCTTCAGACGAAAACATCAACTTCGCGTTAAACGTGCGCTCGAGCGCGCCAAACAAGCCGGCTGTTGCTCCGGCCATCCAGCCCGGCAGCCACACCTTCGGCGCGCCAATGCCACTGATTTTTTCAAAGACCTGCATCGATTCGCGATACGTCAGCGCCGGGCCGGCCAGAATATACACTTCGCCAATCCGGCCTTTCTCCATCGCAAGGATGTGCCCGTCAGCGATGTCGTCTACATGCGCCCACGTCACGCCCGATTTCGCGCCGAACATCACAGGCATGCGGCGCAAGAACATTTCAAACATCTGAGCCAGCGGGCTGGTGTCGCCAGGCCCCGTCACCGCGCCGGGCTGCGTGATGATGATCGGCGCGCCGTGTTGAATCATCGGCAGCGCGACTTCGTAATGCGCCGCCCATTTGGTGCGTTCGTATTCCGATGACAACGCGCTCTTCTCAACTCGATACGTTTCATCCGGCAATTGGTCGTGCGTATTGCCAAACACCCCGATCGTGCTGGTGTGCACGATGCGCGGCACGCCCGCTTCGATGGCGGCCTCAAATGTATTGCGTGCGCCATCGACGTTGATGGACCGCATCCGATCGTGATACTCGCGACCTAATTCGTACATGCCTGCCAGATGAAACACGCCATCGACGCCGCGCAGCGGTTCAAGCATCGATGCTTTGTCGGTCACGTCGCCGTGCGCCAGAGTCGCACCCAGCTTCTTCAGTGATTCAGTCTTAGCCGGATTGCGCACCAGACACGTCACTGCATGTCCCTGCGCGATCAATTTCGGCACCAGATGGCTGCCGATAAAGCCGGTGGCCCCGGTCACAAAATACTTCATGCGTTCACTCCAGACGTACGATGCAGGATACAAGATGCTAGATGCGGGTGCAGGATGCAAGATGCAACAGATCATCTTGTCATCGTGTCATCCTGTCATCGCGCCAGTGTGTCAGATAGATGTTTCCACTGCCCATCTTCCACGCCCGGCACATACGGTCGATACAGGCCGATACGATCGATCAGGCCGTCGTACTTTGCGTGCAATTTGTCCGCCAGCGTATCCCATGTCGCCACGATAACGAATGCTTCCAGCATCTCATCGCTGATCAACTTCGGCATCTCAGCCCACTGCCCACGCGCCGCCAGCGGCCCCAACTGCTCCCCGATCGATCCCCAGCCGTGCAAGTCCAGCACAGGCCGATAGGACGGCGTCGACGCATAAAACGCCACTTGCGATCGTTGCGCGGCGATTTCTTCAGCAGTCAACGCCACAAAGGCCATCGTCGCCAACTCGATCGAGCCACGCACCCGATCGGCTTTATTCAACCCCGCATCAATTGCGGGCAGAATGGCCTCGCTGATGTACTGGCGCGTGTGATATGGATGGATATGAAAACCGTCGGCCACCTCGCCCGCGAGTTTGCACAACGGCTCACCCACGCCCGCGATGAAGATCGGGATATTGGGCGTCTCGATCGGACCCGGCGAAAAGAACGGCGTCATCAACGTCATCTTGTAAGACTCGCCGCGAAAATTGAGTCGGCCACCCGTCTGCCACGCCGTCCATGCCGCACGAATGGCCTGCACGTATTCGCGCAAACGCGGCACCGGCGGCGTCCACGGCATGCCAAACCGCCGCTCGATGTGCGCCTGCACCTGTGTACCCAACCCCAGCATAAAGCGGCCCTTCGACTGCGCGGCCAGATCCCACGCGGTATGCGCCACG
>JAUQXD010000329.1 GCA_030834835.1 Thermoflexales bacterium
GAACTATACGTGCCATAGAAGTTGACGTAGCCGCCGAACATATGTAGCAATCGCGCCAGCGGCCCGCTGCCTTTGTAGGTGCTGTCAACCCCGCCCGCAATCTGGCCGGAAGCATACTGATAGTAGAAGGCTTCATTGCCATATTGCTCTTTGATGCGCTTCATTTGGCCGGCGATGGTATCCAGCGCCTCTTCCCACGAGATGCGCTCGAATTTGCCCTCGCCGCGCTTGCCCACGCGCTTCATCGGATACTTCAAGCGCTCGGCTGAATACACACGGCGGGTCTGCGAACGGCCGCGCAAACAGGGAATCGCCCGCGGTCGATCGAGGCTGTCCTGCGGGTCTTGATCCGGCAGCAGGCGCAGCACCTGGCCGTCTTTGACTTCCGCATACAGGATGCAGCGGCCGCCGCAGTTGTGATAGCAGCTTGTGGTGAGCAGCTGGCTGCCTTCCGCCGTGCCGGCTGCCTCCACCGCTTTCAAGCCGATGCTCACGCCACCGGCCAATGCGGCTGCACCACCCACGGCGCCACTCCACTTGAGGAAGGTGCGCCGGGTCAACATCGTGTCAGTGATGGCTTTCGTGAGGAAAGGGGTGTCGCTCATTGAGGTTTCCTCCTATAGATGTCTGTCGGGCAAGCGGTGGGCCGACAGTCCCACCCAACAAAACGGCCCAAGCGATGATCCGTATAGTCGCCTCCTGCGCCAGTTTGAGTTTGTTTCAGGATACGAGCATCCAGCGGACAATACATCCACCCGTCGAATAATCCTCTATCGCCCGATCGGGTGATTTGTCCCAACCGTCTAAAACACGACAGGGGGCAATGTGCCCCCTGTCGGTTTGCTGTACAGCCAAGTATCTAACCTACAAGCCGAAGCCGGTGTGCATGGCATAGAACAGATAGCGTCCCAGCACCTCGCCGATCAGCACGAAGGCAAAGGCGGCGTACATCAGGTTGCCCAGCACCTTCTCCCGCCCCGCGCTCATCGCATTGCGATACACGAACAGCCCGAACACTCCCGCGCCCACAAACACCAGCGCCAGCCGCAGCACAAACACCAGCGCATACTGCTGCGTGATCAACTGGCTGGCCGCCGCCGTGTCCGCACTGCTCGCCAGGTAGGCCACGTACATCGGGATCACCACGAACTGCACGCCCAACAACCCGATCGCACTCAGCGCGATCCCGCGCGCCGTGTCCCGCAGCAGCACACACTGCTCACTCACACAGCCCGGCTGCTTGCGCTGCACGTAGGCATAGTTCGCCACGAAGGCCGCGCCCATCGCCAGTGCGCCCAGCAGGAAGGTCGTGGCAAAGAACGACAGCGGCGTCGTCAGCGTGTTCCAGACCGGCACCGTCCGCAGCATGTAGACTTGCGACATGCAGAACACCGCGATCAGGCCCAACACGGCCGCCACCCAGGCCACGATGTTGCGCACCGCGAAGGTGCTGACCTTGCGCCACTGCATCAGGGCGAACACGCCGCCCACCACCACGAAGGCCACGCTGAAAAAGATCTCGCGGCTCAGCCACGACGTCCCCAGATTGGCGATCGCCCGCGGCGCATTGAGCGGGTTGCCCAGGTGGCCGAACGAACCGATCAGCCCCAGCACCAGCACCGGCCCGATCGCCAGCAGCGCCCGATCGCTCAACTGATCGGCCTGTTCTGGCCCGGCCTTGCGCAGCGCATAGGTATGCACCAGCCCCAACACCACAAACGCCCCCACCGACATCTGCGTCAGAATCGTGAACAGAATCAACGCCCATTCTCGCACGTTCATGTTAACCCTCCTCAGCATCTGTCACGATGCGACCGGTGCCGTGCCCGCTGGCTTGCGCGTGGCGATGCGGCTTGATCACGATCGACGGGTCGGTTAGATCAGCGGTCGGCAGCGGCGCTACCGCATTGACTGCGCCATGTTTGGCCCGCAGCTCTTCCAGATCGCCAAACTCCAGAGCGCGCATGACACAGGCCGAAGTGCAGTAGGGGCTTTCATCCTTCGCCAGTTGATCCTGACAGAAGTCGCATTTGGTCATCACGCCCGCCGCCTCGTTGAACTGCGGTGCGCTATACGGACACGCCCACTCGCAGTAGCGGCAGCCGACACACTTGTCTTTGTCGATCAGCACCACACCATTATCACGCTTGGTGATAGCGCCTGCCGGGCAGACTTCCACACAGATCGGCTGCTGGCAGTGCATGCATGAAATCGACATGGCATACGCAAAGATGTTGTTGGGTTGGATAAAACCCGGATTCTGCGGGTCCGCCACCCAACTACCACCGCCATATTCGTACACGCGCCGCCAATTGATACCGACCGGCAGTTGATTCTTGGACTTGCAGGCGACGACACAGGCTTTGCAGCCATTGCAGGCGCTTGAGTCAAAGTAGAAACCCAGTTGTTTGGCCATGACCTATGCCTCCTTGATCGCGATGCGCTGCGGCCAGGTGTAATCAGGCTTCAGCTGGATCGAGCCGACGTACTTCTCGATCTTGACGTTGCACGTGTTCCAGCCCTGATGCCCCTGCCCGTTCGGAATCGCGCCATTCAACGTGTTGGTCGCGCCCGCCTTGTCGATGCCTGACGCCTCGTCAACTTCGGCCCAGGCCCCTTCGCCCAACATCACCACGCCGGGCAGCAAGCGCTCGGTCAGATACAAGGGGCGCAGCACCGTGCCGTGGCGGCTGGTCACCTGCACCGTATCGCCGACCTTCAGGCCAAGCGCCGCAGCGTCCATCGGATTCATCATGAACGACTGCGGGAACAGCTCGCGCAGCCATGGGACATTGTCGAAGATCGAGTGTGAGCGCCGTCGATAGTGGATCGTCACCAACTGGAACGGATACTCGCCTTTGACGCGTTTTTCCCAGTCGGCGAATGTATCTTCGTAGCCTTCCGTCGGCTTCACGTAAACCGGCAGCTGGCTGATCTCGGTGAAGCCCGATTTCTTCACGAAGTCGGCAATATCCTGGCAGAAAACCTCGAGCTTGCCGCTCTTCGACTTCAGCGGATTGGCCGCCGGGTCCTGGCGGAAAGCCGCGTGCGCGATGTAGCCCAGCTTGTCACCGGGTGAGCGCGGCACGACGTACACGCCCTGCTCTTTGAATTCCTGCAGCGTGATGCGGCCGGTTTGGGCTTTGCCTGTGACACCCATGTCGGCGATATCTTGCTCGGTGATGGTGAGCAGCGGCTCTTTCTCGGAGCCATCCGGCTTCATTACCCAGGCCCCGGCCAACCGATTGAAGGTCTGCTGCTCCAGGGACAGCGGCGCAATCAGGGCCGCATCCAGACCGAGGCGTTTGCCCAATTCGGCGGCGATCCACTCGTCATCCTTCGCCTCAAACAAGGGCCTGGTGATCTGGCGCGCCCAGATCAAGTGCTCGCGATTGCCGTGGAAGTAGCTGTAGCGTTCCCACTGCGTGGTAACCGGGAGGACGACATCTGAATACCTGGCGTTGGTGTTGAGCGTGAAGTTGGAAGTCAACACAAACTCCACCGCACGATGCGCCGCGATGCCTTTAGTCATGCCGACTTTCTGATTCAGCGCGGAGCCGCCATCGTGGATGATCATCTGGATGTCGATGTCTTTCACGCTCTGGTAGCCGGCGGTGTACTTCTTGCTCAGAATCGCTTCCCAGATCTCGTTGTTGTTGATCGTAATGCTGACCGGCTTCGGATCCATCTCATCGGTCTTGAGGCCCGGCACACCTGCGCCGCCGCTGCCGATAATGGCTGGTCCGCCGTTCGCGGTGTAGTCCCAGCAACTGACGCCCGTCATCCGCCCGGGCTGCCCGATGTGGCCCGTCATGGCGCCGAGGGTCATGAAGATTTGCGGCCACGAGTCGGTGTTGTTGGTGCGCGCCGGTGCCCAGGCAGTGAGCAGCGCCGCTCGCTTGGTGCGCGCAATCTCGCGCGCCAGCGATCGAATTTTGTTGGGTGTGACGCCGCAAATTTCCGACGCCCACTCGGGTGTCTTCGGCTGGCCGTCCAGCCCGCCCAGCACGTAATCTTTGAAGTTCTGTTTCGGATCCGCGCCTTCGGGCATATGCTCGGCATCGAAGCCCACCGTGCATCGATTGAGGAAATCCCAATCGATCAGCGGGTCGTTGGCCGGATCATCTTCGGTGAGCAGCGTGTGAGCCATGCCCAGCGCCAGAGCGTGATCGGTGGCTGGCCTCACAGGCACCCACTCGTCGGCCAGGATCATGGCCGAATCGTTGTACAGCGGATCGATGAAGATGAACTTGGCGCCCGCGCGCTTGGCCTCCCGATAGAACGACATGGAATTGCCCTGCGCGCTCCACGCGGGATTGCCGCCCCAGATGACGATGAGTTGGCTATTGCGCAAGTCCAGACGATCATTGTGGCTGGTCAGATTCAGGCCGTCGCCCAGACCTATCTTGGGGCCGGTGTAGAACCACGTGCCCCACGACGTGGTGCCCCAGGTGCGGACCGTGCCGCCAAACAGGGTCAATGGCCGCGACATGAAGCTGCCCAGTTCCATGATGCCCGTGTTGCCGTACTTGTCTTTGACGCGCTTTAATTCGCTGGCGACGATGTCCAAAGCCTCGTCCCAACTGATGCGCACCCACTCGTCCCGGCCGCGCAATTCCTTCTTGCCGCCGCCCGGCTCCCAGTTCTTGCGCTTCATCGGGTACTTCAGCCGATCCGCGCCGAAGACCTGATGCTGCTGCGAACGGCCGCGCGCGCACCCTCGGATTTGCGGATGATCGGGGGTGTCAGGATGCGTGTCGTCGGTCTTCACGCGCTGCACCACACCATCAACCACCTGGGCCTTGAGCACACACCGCTGGCCGCCGCAGTTGTGCCAGCAGGCGCCCGTAATCCACTCGCCTTCACCGGCGGCTGCCTGCGCGGCCTCCCCGGCTTTCTTCAAGCCAAAGGTCATGCCGCCGGCGAGTGCTACCGTGCCTCCGACCGCACTGCTCCACTTTAGGAAGGTGCGTCGCGACAGCACGGTATCGGTCAGAGCCTTCGTGAGAAGGTTGCCTTCACTCATGTGCGTTCCTCCTGATGAGATTCTGCTGATGTCATCGGCCAGCAGTTGCCGAGGTTAGCCAATCGTGATAGATAAGTCACGCCCTCTCAGCATAGCCGCAATACGATCGAGTTACATCCATCCACAGAGTAATCCTCACTCACCCAACCGGGTGATATTGGCCGCAGCGTGACAACAAAAAGCCGCTCGATCGTTGAGCGGCTTTTCAAAGCAGCGGCTGAGCGGTTGCCTAATTCAGCGATTGGGGTGGCAACAAACCCGATCGGACGGCGTAGGCCGCCGCCTGAGTTCGATTCTCCACTTGCAATTTATCGAGAATATTGCGCAGGTGGACTTTCACCGTATTAATCGTGATGTTGAGTTGCTGCGCGATGTGTGGATTGCTGCACCCCTGCGCGACCAGCCGCAACACATCGATCTCGCGCTCGGTCAGCGCCTGTTCGCCTGTCTCGGGCCGGACGGCATGTTGGGCTACGGCCTTCAATAATCGGGCCGCCATCGTGCGCGTCATCGCCGCTTCACCGTGAGCGACGCCCGACAACAGTTCAAACAGTTCGACGGCGTCCAGACTTTTCAACAAGTAGCCAGCCGCGCCCAATCGCACTGCTTCATACAGATGGTCATCCAACTCCGAGGCCGTGAGCATGATGACGGCCACACTCGGCACACACGTCCGAATTTGCGCCGCCGCCTGCAGGCCGTCACCATCAGGCATGTGAATGTCCAGCAGGACCACGTCTGGCCGCAGGCTGAGCGAGAGCTGCACGGCTTCACGCCCGGTCGCCGCTTCCCCGACGACTTCCACCAGATCCCGCCGTGTGCCCATCAAACCGATGAGGCCCTGCCGAAACAGGCGATGATCATCAGCCACCAACACTTTCATTGGCAACATACTGCATCCTTTCTATTGACCCGACCGTGCAACCGTCGGGATCCATAACTCAACTTGAGTCCCCACGCCCGGCTCCGAGTTGACCGTCAACCCGCCGCCCACGCTTTCGGCTCGCTCGCGCATCGTCTGCAAGCCGAAGTGTCCCCGCAGCACCTGTCCATTGATGCCCACGCCATCGTCCGTGATCGACGTGGCGAAACACCCGCGTTGCAGCGCCAGCCGAACCTGCGCGTGGTGCGCGTGGGCGTGCTTGCGCACGTTGGTCAGTGCCTCTTGCACAATGCGCACCATGTGCGCTTCCGCCAGCGGCGATAGATTCGCCTGCCCGCCGCACTCATCGATCAGCTGCGCGTCAATGCCGGTCTGCACGCTGAATTCCTCGACGTATTGTTGCAGCGCCGGAATCAAGCCCACCTCGCCCGCTAGGGTCGTGCGCAGGCTCAGAATGTTCTCGCGCACATCGGCCTGAGCGTCTTTGATGCGCGCGCGCGCCTGACACAACTCGGCCAACGCTCGTTCGCAATTGTTTTGCCGGACATACGCTTCCAGCGTCTGTAACTGCAAACTCAAATAGCCCAACACTTGCGCCAGACCGTCGTGCATCTCGCGGGCGATGCGGGTGCGTTCTTCTTTCACCGCCAGCGATTGCAGCTGCGCCGTCATTGAGGCGTGTTCCAGCGCAATCACCGCCTGATCGGCCAGCCGCTCCAGCCCGATCACATCGGTCGCGGTAAAGGGCTGCGCCTCCGTCCGCGATACCCATATTCCACCCACCGCCTGCGCCTCCAGACGCAACGGCACGATCAACGCCGCGCGAATCTCGTGCTGAAGCACAACCGATCCCCAGGCGCGCGGCGATTCACCTTCGTCGTCGGGATACCGGTACGCCCGATCGGTGCGGAGTGCATCCAGGACGATTTCATTTTTGGAATGCCTGGACTCGATCGGATGCAGCCCCTCAGCCGTCGCGTAGTTCTTAAGCATCAGGTATTGGCGGTTTTCATCCCACAGGCCCAGCACCGAGAGATCAGTTCGCAACAGACGCCGCGCCAGATCGACAATCGCCGCCAGGATGTCGTCAGTCGCTTCCATATCCGCGATGCGGCGGCCGACGCCCACCAGCCCTTCGGTCCAACTTTCAGCCGCCCAGCGGGCTGCCGATTGCGCTTGCAGCGTAGCCTGTTGGGCCTGTTCGCGCTGCGTCTGTAATTCAGCGATATGCTGCTTCCGCTCAGCCTCGAATACTCCCAGGGCGCGCATCACAAAGTACATGACCGCCAGCCCCGACAACATCCGCCAGATTTGAACCGGCACCCGGGTCACGGCCAGGGCGTTGTCGTAGTTCAGCCAGGGCGCCAGACCATAGGCCGCCGTGGGCACAATGAGTCCAGCCACGAACGCGTTAAAAGAGAACGTGAGGGCCGCCCCCAACAACAAGTGCCGCGCCGGACCATACTTGCCATTCGCCAGTAGATTCCATTGCCGCACAAAGCCAACCGCGGCCAACACATTGCCGGGAAAATACAGCAGATAACGTGACCACACGTCGGCGGCCAATTCGAGCGGCGGTTCCATCACCGCCACGATCAGCGCGTAGGCCAGCAGCAGCCCGATTGGCGCAATAAACACCACCGGCAGCAGCGACAACCAGGCCGGCAGTGGGCCGGCGTCATTCACTAAGCCGATCCCAAATCGAACCAGCAGCAGCGCCGACACCGGCAGCATCACCGTGCGCACCACCGTCAACGCTTCGTGCACCGGGCCGGTGGGCACCGCCAGCAAAAACAGATCGCACCACTCGACCGCGGCGTGCGTCAGCCCGAAGGCAGCCAGCCATCGCAGTTGGCGACCCAGCGGCAGCTCACTGGCGTGGCGCGTCTCCAGCAGCGCCGCCAACCCCAGACTAAAGAAAGCCAGCCCGTAGACAAAGTAAACGGCGATCATAGTTTAGTCACCGGTGGCAGGTAACCCGGGCCGTGTTCGAGTTTCAGCCACGCATCGGCCAGCTGCGCTAAACCCTCGTAAGCATTGGACATCGCCCGCGCTTGCACGCGCCAGCAAAACTCGGCCAGCCAACGGCCCAGATGATCATCGAGAAACGACTTCTGGTGGCGGCGCAATTGCCGCGCCATGTCTGGCAGACCGTTTGACCAACTCTCGGCTTCACGCCCGCACAAAAACGACATGAACTCCAATTCAACGGCGACGTGATCCTCCCGCTCCGCCACGGGCGCAATATTGAACTGCTGATAGTGCAGCCGCAGCAGGCGCGTGATCGTCTCACCATTATTCAACAGGTCAGAAGCGTCACGCCAACGATACGCGGCTTCGCGCGGCGACACCCGATCGAGCCCTTTGCCAAACAGGCGCTGATACTCGGCCGCGAGTTCGATCTGAGTGACAGCGCAGCAGCGCTGCAGGCGCTGGAGACCTTCATCGAACAACTGTTGATCTTTGCCCAGCCACTCGAGCGCGGCCACCACGCCATAGACCAGACGCTGACTGATCAAGGCTTCGGCAAACTGATCATCGGGCGCGTAGAAGCCTAACGCCAGCCAGCGGTACATCGTCTCGCGGCTGCTTGCCACGCGGGCCAGAATCGCAAACGCTCGTTCACGCGGATCGATCACGTTCGGGGCTGCCTCTGCCGAAAGTCGCCTTCCAATCTGATCAGTCATGTCAGGTAATACACCGACGGCGCGGTGCCCTTCTCGGCCAATAGTTGAAAATGCGGACGCGTGCGCAGCAGCCTGGCCACGTCGCTCTCAGGATCGTCCAGATCGCCAAAGGTGCGCGCTCGCGCCGGACACACATCCACGCAAGCCGGCTGTAAGCCTTGTGCCAGACGATGCGCACAGAACGTGCACTTCTCGACGGTGCGACCGCGATGCATCAGGGGATTGCTACCCGTCGGGAAAGGCAGTACATAGTGCGGCTCGGCTTCGGCAAACACACGCACGCTGGTGAACGGGCAAACCAACATACAATAGCGGCAGCCGATGCACAGGCTAGGGTCTTGCATCACCAGACCATCGTCGCGCCGGAACGTCGCCGAGGTCGGGCACACATCGACGCAGGGGCCGTTGACACAATGCTGACAGGCCAGCGGCAAATATTCCAGACTCAAATCAGGATAGCTGCCCTGCGGCGATTCGTCGCCATTGGAACCGACCGTGATGACTTGCGTCCACCACACACCTTCCGGCAGGTTGTTTTCTTGCTTGCAGGCCACCGAGCAAGTATTACAACCCGTGCACAATTGCAGGTCGATCACCATGACGTAGTGCTTAGCTCTCATCGCCGCGCCGAACCTCTTTCACCACTTCCACCAGCACATCTGAAAACGACATATTCACCCCCAACGCATTCGACGGATTGCCCTGCCCGTGCGTCAGCGTTTGCGCGTGCCCGGCCTGAAAATCGGTCGATTGCCAGCCTTGCGTGAGATACACCGTGCCCGGCGGCACCGATTGAACGATCCGCGCCCGCAGCACCGCAAAACCCCGATCGTTATACAGCCGAACGACATCATCGTTGTGGATACCGCGCGCTTCGGCCATCGACGGATGCAGCACCGCGCGCGGCTCCCGATCAAGTTCACGCAACCAGGGCGCATTGCTAAAGGTGCTGTGCACGCGATAACGGCTGTGCTCGGTCAGACAAACCAGCGGATAACGCTTGATCAACTCGCCATCGGGATTCGCCTCAATCGGTGGCACGTAGTCGGGCAGCGCCTGTTGATAGGGCTGCAAGCGCTCGACGTAGAATTCGACACGGCCCGTGGGGGTGTTGAAGACCCGATCGGTGTGCGGCACCAACCGGCGCAGCGTCTTGAGTTCGATCACGCCCTGCGCGCGCAGCTCATCAAATGACAACGCGGGATCCGTTTGAGCCAGAATCGCTTTAAGATACGTAGCCGGTGATTCGGAGAAATAGCCGCCTACACCCAATCGCTGCGCCAACGCTGCTGCAATGTCAAAGTCTGATCGGCAATCGCCGGGCGGCGGCAGAATCGGCGGTTGATATTGAATGTACGGCCCCGGCCCTTTTACCATGTCTTCGCGCTCGAACAGCCACGCCGCCGGCAACACGTAATCGGACCAGCGCGCGGTCTCCGTCATGAACTGATCGACAGTGACGATCAGATCGAG
>JAUQXD010000330.1 GCA_030834835.1 Thermoflexales bacterium
TGACCGAGTGGGTGGGCGAGGCCTTCCCGCCGGTCAAGAACATGCACGTGTCCAGCATCATCTCGATGTTGTGCACGCTGGCGCTGGTGCTCACCGGCACGTGGGTGTATTTGTGGCAGTTGTTCGGCGCGGCCAATCAACTGATGGCGGCGTTGAGCCTGCTGGTGGTCACGGTGTGGCTGAAGTCGGAGAAGCGCAATCCCGCATATGCGTTGTGGCCGACGGTGTTCATGTACATCACCACGCTGGCCGCTACGGCCGTCACCGCGCGCAATCTGTACGAGACGATTGCGACCAAGGCGGGTATGGGCGCAGTCTCAGTGGCGGGCGCGTGGGCGATGATCATCGTTTCAGCGTTGCTGCTGGTGGCGGCATTGTTCATCGGCTATGACGGTTACCAGGCATACCAGCGTTACGCCCACGGCGGGAAGCCGACGACGGCTCCGGCGCCAACGGGGAAGTGACCTCACCCCTTCCCCCTCTCCTGATGTACTCATCAGGAGAGGGGGAGTAGAGGGGGTGAGGTTCAGCGTTTGCCGAGTTGTTCGGCCAACGCGCGCACGGCGGCGAAGAATAGTTCGGCGTCGGCAGTACGAGGATCGGGCAGCGGGACGTGCAGTTCGAGATGCTGTTCGGCGCGGCGGGCAGATAAACGCCAGATCGTTGAGCTGATCGATCGGGCGGTGGCTAAATCGCGAGTGGCGTGGTCACGGGCCGCGGTTTGATAGGATAATGAAGCGCGCAGGCTCAGGTCCTCGAGCGGTTCTTCTTTCCAATTCTGCGCTTCACCTCGCCGCCCGGTAAGCTGTTCGCTCCAGCTGCCTGGCGCGTATACATCGTAATCGACCGGGGGTGCATTGATCAACCAGCCCCGGATGATCAACATGTCGCGGCGGCGTTGCGCGCGCGTCGTCAGCCAGAGCCACGGCACATCACGCGGCTGGAGCACCAGCAGCACTTCGGCACTTTTGAAGGGTGCCCTGGCTTGCGCGATGTCGAGTTGAGCGACTGAACTGCCGCGCCACTGTAATTTGGTTTTGGCCCCCAGACGTGGCAGGCCGCCCTGCATCCAGCGCATCACCGCGTTGCCGTGGCGGATGTTGTAGATGTTGCCGAAGGCGAACCAACCGACGACGATGGCGACCAGTGCGATGAGAATCGTTTGCGAAGTTTGATCCAAGTGACGGCCTCCACGGCGAAGTACTGTGATTATAAGACTGACTTACGGCGCGCGTCAATGACATCCGATCGATCTTCTCAGCCCTGGCGCACTAAAGTGCGCGAATTTCTGTTCGGCATGATGGGCATGGAGTTTGCTCAACACGCTCAGGAAATGCGGGGCAGCGTGGAAACGCTGTTCATGCTGTCCACGGTGGGCGATATGATCGGCGTCCCGATTATGCCGCCATACTACAGCCTGCGACTGTTGCCCTTCGTCGTGCCGCATATCGCTACGTGGAAGCGGCGGGTGCTGCGCGAGCACGAATTCACCGAAGAGCATGATTATGATCTGCATGGTCTATAAAGGCGGAGAGACACTTGCGCCTGCGCGAAGTGCAGGTGTGAAGGCTGAAGGATGAACCTGACCTGGCGTGCTTTTCATCCTTCTGCCTTCCGCCTTCATCCTTGATGTGAGGAGTCTGCAATGCCCGATCAACCACAACCACAAAAGAAAGGCTTTCTGCAAAATCTGAAAGAAGTGCTGTACGGCATGGGGCGGCACGATATGACGCGCTATGCGATTCGCACGCGCGCCAGCATGGAGCACCTGTTTATCCTGATTACAATGGGCGACCTGCTGGGGATTCCCATTCTGCCGCCATATTACAGTTTGCGGCTGCTGCCCTACGTGGTGCCGCAAATTGCGACCTGGAAGCGCCGCATGCTGCGCGAAAAAGACGTTTCGGACGCGATGTTCTGATCGCGTATCGCAAATCGCATATCGCGTATCGTCGATGGCGAATCGCAAATCGTGGGGGCAGGCGAGGTGAGGAATGCCGTTTCGGTTTGAGGGGCTGGAAATCTGGCAACGAGCGCAGGATTTTTTAGCGCGCATTTATGAAGTGACAGCCAAATTCCCACATCACGAACTGTATGGCCTTGCCAACCAGATGAATCGAGCTCCAAACGCTGTAGCCTTGCTGATCGCGGAGGGCGCCGGCCTGGATACTCACGCCCTGTTCAACCACCGCTTAGGCCTGGCTGTCGGCGAGACCTCCGAAGTCGTAAGCGCCTCGTTTCTGGCGCTCGATCGAAAGTATGTTACAGCTGAACAGCAAGCCGCCATTTACGAAATGGCCGATACACTGGCGCGTAAGAGCAATGCCTTTCGCAACACGCTGCGATAATCTATATGCGATACGCCATTTGCGATAAGCGATAGGCGATAAGCACACGGAGTGATCCATGCCTAGTCAACTTGGCAGCATCGTCAGCAAATATCCCTACATCATGTTTGGCGGCAAGGGCGGCCTGGGCAAGACCACCTTTTCGGCGGCGACGGCCTACTGGCTGGCCGAGCAGGGCAAGAAAGTGCTGGTCTTCTCCGTCGATCCGCAGGCCAGCCTCAGCGATATTTTTCAGCAAGACATCTTTGGCAAAGGCCCGGTGAAGATCAAGGAGAATCTCTTCGCGCAGGAGATCGACGCCGACACGCATATCAAAGCCTATCAGGGCGAGATTCGCCAGAAGATCCTGGATATGTACGGCTTCGATGAAGTGCCCGATGAGATCGAGCAATACATTCAGGCGGCCAGCGCCGAGCCGGCGATGGAGGAAAGCGCGATCTTTGATGCCGTCGTGGACATCGTGGTGGAAGGCAGCTACGATTATTACATCTACGACCTCGTGCCGCTGGGCCACGCCCTGTATTACCTGAGCATGGCGAAAGTGTACGACGAATGGATCAACCGCATCACCAAACTCCGCGAAGAGATGCGCGAGTACGAGGAGATGGTCTCGCGCCTGCGGTCCGAGAAGAACACCGAAGAAGATGCCATCCTGACGGAACTGTCGTACATCAAGGGCCGCATCAACCAATCGAGCCGCATTCTGACCGACAAGGAAAAGACCGCCTTCTTCTTCGTGGTCGTGCCGGAGGAGATGATCATCTTGGACACGCAGAAGGCGGCTAAATTGTTTGCCGCCTTCGACGTGCCGATCGCCGGTTACGTCGTCAACCGCGTCGTGCCGCGCGAACTGCTGGCACAGGAGATCCCGGCCTATCTTAGAAATCGTATCGAGATGCAGGACCGGTATCTGGCGCAGATCAATACCGACCTCGGCGCGCAGGTGCGGGCCTTCGTGCCGGAACTTGAGCGTGACGTGACCGGCCTGGCGATGATCGAGAAGCTGGCCCGCATCATGTACGCAGACGGCAAGTAGCGAATCGCATATCGCGTAGCGCAAATCGCGTATCGCGAATCGTCTGTTGCTCATCACGCACCGCTTAACGATAGGCGACAGATTATCTGCGATAAGCCATATGCCATCCGCGATACGCCACAGGAGATCTTCATGGCTAAAGAAATCGAAACTTCCATGCGCGACTACTTCAAAGCGCACTCGAACTTGCGATTCATCTTCTTCGGCGGAAAAGGCGGTGTGGGCAAGACGGTGACGGCGGGCGTTACCGCCCAGTGGCTGGCGAGCCAGGGCAGGCGGACGCTGCTGGCGTCGACGAACCCGGTGCACAGCCTGTCGGGCCTGCTCAGCCAGGATGTGTTTGGCAAGCATACGCCGGTCACTGGCGTGCCCAATTTGTGGGCGTACGAGATCGACACCAAAGACACCATCGAACGCAGCAAGGTCGAGATTCGCGAGAAAATCCAGTGGTTTCTGAAGTTCGCCGACATCAGCACCAAGGCGGAAGACTTCGTCGAGTCGGCCACGATGAACCCGGCCTTCGAAGAATCGGCCATGTTCGAAAACATGATCGAGCTGATGCTCAAGGCCGAGTACGATTCCTTTGTGTTTGACACCGCCCCTACGGCCAACGCCCGCCGCCTGCTGGGCATGTCCCAGGTCTACTCGCTGTGGGTCAACAAGATGCTGAAGAGCCGCGAAGAAGCCCGCTCGCTGCGTGAGCTGCTATCGTTTACCAAGAAGAAGGAAAAAGACCCCTTGATGGAGTACCTGATCGGTTTCCGGGATCGCATGGAGCGTGCCCGGGTGCTGCTGACCGATCCCGCGCAGACAGCCTTCTTCTTCGTGACGCTGCCCGAGGCGCTGCCGATTGCAGTGATCACGCGCTTCATCGGCTGGTTTCACGAGTTCGGCATCCCGGTCGGCGGCGTGCTCGTCAATATGCTGATCGACCGGACGCAGGTGGAAGCCAGCTCGCCCGACTTTGTGAAGAACCGGCTGGCGATGCAAGACCGTTATATGGAGGACATCTGGCAGAAGTTCGAAGGCATGGTGCGCGCCAAAGTGCCGCTGTATGCTGACGAAGTGCGCGGCGTCCAATCGATGGGTATGATGGCCGAAGCGGTGTTTGCGTGAGATTCGATCGCACGGTGCGCGAAGTGCTATACGGGATGGCGGTGCACGATCAGGTGCGCGCGCTGGCGCGCACGCGCGGCTCGCTGGAGCATCTCTTTGTGTTGATCAGTTTCGGCGATCTGCTGGGGGTGCCGATTCTGCCGCCGTATTACAGCCTGCGTTTGCTGCCGTTCGTCGTGCCGCTGATCAACAACTGGAAGCGCCGCATGCTGCGCGAGCGCGACATCATCGATTCGATGTTTTAGCGTGCAAAACGTACCGCCTTACAACAAAAGTCCCATCGTCAATCGACGGCGGGACTTTTTCGATCTAGCGCGAAAGCGCGAGCTGAATCTTCTCGACGATTTGCCGCGCGCGTTGGGGCGCATCGCCCACATAACCGCACGCGTCCAACAATGATCGAACCGTGGCGGCGTCCAGCCACTGCCCGATCGTTTGATCGGCGCACAACGCCTCGATCAATGGATTGGCCTGACCGGCGTTCACCACCGCCCACGCTGCCAGCGCGTGTTCGCGGATCACTTCGTGCATCACTTGCCGATCGGCGCCCGCCTTGACCGACGCCATCAGCAGCCGCTCGGTCGCCGCAAAGGGCGCATAAATGGCAAAGTTCCGTTCCACGCCCGATCGATCGATCCTCAGCCCTTCGATCAATTTCTTCGCCGTCAGCAACAGTTCATCCGCGCACAGAAACGCTTCAGGCAAGATCAACCGTCGATTGGCGGAATCATCCAGCGTGCGCTCTAGCAGTGAGAAGGCGGCATCATCCCAGGCGACGCGCGGCAGCTGCGCCAGGTAACGCGCCAGCGAATCGATCTTCTCCGCGTTGATGGGGTTGCGCTTGAAGGGCATGGCCGACGAGCCGACCTGCTTCGCGCCGAAGGGTTCGCTCCATTCGCCGATGGGCGGCGATTGCAGCACGCGCAGATCGAAGGCGAATTTGTTCAGCGTCTGCGCCAGCCCGGCCAGCGCGTTCAGCACCAGCCAATCCTGTTTGCGCGGATAGGTTTGCGTGGCGGCGTCAAACGCGGGCAAATTCAGCGCCACCATCACGCGCGTTTCCAACTCGTCGCGCCGTTCGGCGCTGCCCAACAACTCGATGTATGACGCCGACGTGCCGACCGCGCCTTTGAAGCCCTTGCCCTTCAGGCCGCGTCGCACATGGCTCAGTTCGTCCAGATCGAGCAACAAGTCTTGCGCGTACTGCGCCAATCGATAGCCGATCGTCGTCGGCTCGGCGGGCTGCAAGTGCGTAAAGGCCATCGTGGGCACATCGGCGTACTCGTCTATCTTCGCCGCGAATGACGCCAGCGCCGCTTTCACTGCCGTCAAGATCAGATCGAGCGATTCGCGCACGCGCAGCGCATCGGCGTTGTCTTCGATGTCCATCGACGTTGCGCCGAGGTGGATGATGCCGCCGCCGATGGGACATTGTTCGGCAAACGTCTTCACTTCCGCCATCAGATCGTGCTTGATCTCAGCCTCGATCTGCAAGGCGCGCTCGATGTCGATCTGATCAGCGTGCGCTCTTAGATCGGCCGCCTGCTCCGGCGTCACCAATCCAAACTGCGATTGCGCTTCGGCCAGCGCCACCCAGATGCGCCGCCACAACTGGCGCTTGTGAATCTCGCTCCAGATGGCGCGCATCTCTTTTGAAGCATAGCGCCAACTAAAAGGCGACTGAAATGACGAATGACTAGTATCCAATGACAAATCCTCCAATGTAGCAATGTGTCATTCCGAGTCGCACAAGCGGCGAGGAATCTCCGTTTTGGCTTCATGATTTCTTTGCCAGAAGAGAGATTCCTCGCTCGTTGCACTCGCTCGGAATGACACGCTGTCAAACTATCGCACTAAACTTCGAAAATCTGTGACCGATCTGGACCAACTGAAACGTGCGACACCTTGACGCCCGTAAACGTCTCGATTTGCAGGATGTACACCCGTGCGGCCAATGGTAAATCTTCGAGGCGTCGCGCATGCGTGATGTCTTGATCCCAGCCGGGCAGTTCACTGTAGACGGGCTGGCACTGACAGAGCGTTGATTGATCGTTGGGGAAGTTGACGATGGGCGAATCGCAACACGAATAGGCGATGCACACCGGAATGGGACTGATGCCCGTGAGGATGTCCAACTTGGTCAGCACAATCTCCGTCAAGCCGTTGATGCGTGCCGCGTACTTCAACGCGACCAGATCGAGCCAGCCGGTGCGACGCGGCCGCCCCGTGGTTGAGCCGTACTCATCCCACGGATTCACACCGGTGCCGCGCAAACGACCGGCCTCTTCGCCTTGAAGTTCGGTCGGGAACGGGCCAGAACCTACGCGCGAGCAGAACGCTTTCGCCACGCCGATCACGCGTCGCACGTGGCGCGGCCCCACGCCCAGTCCCGTCAACACGCCGCCCGTGATCGTGGACGAACTGGTGACATACGG
>JAUQXD010000331.1 GCA_030834835.1 Thermoflexales bacterium
GTCGCTGACCCAGCCGATAAACGACACGCCGATCAGCAGCCACGCGAGCGCGGGGGCCCAGCCCCACAGGTTCGCGGCCGTGATCGGCCCCACGATCGGCCCGGCGGCGGCGATCGATTTGAAGTGGTAACCGTAGAGGACGTTCTTGCTGGCCGGCATGAAGTCCACGCCATCCATGTACATTCTGGCTGGCGTAGCCTTCTTGGCATTAGACTGGATGATGTCGCGGTCAACCCGGCGCGCGTAGAAGTTGTAGGCCAGGTAGATCACGACCGCGCCCAAAACCACAATGAACAAAGTGTTCATAGGTTTTCCTCCTGAACCAGAGTGGTGACATGACCGAACAACGACCCGTATCGGAGATCGATTCAGTTCTTGCCGTGATGCACCTCCTGTGAACGGAGCGGGCGGCTGCGGTAGAGCTACCCGGGCACAGCGTCCAGCCGATGGGCGATCTCAGCCTCGACGGCCCTGAAATCCGTGCCGGAAAACTTTGACGACCCGATCATGATGGCTGGATAATACCTCAACCCGTGCCGCAGCGTCTTCCAGAAACCTTCGATCGAAGCCGCGTCGATGACTTTCACCACGACCCGATCGCAGTACTGGCGAAAGAGGCGCTGCACCCAATCGGACACGGCCTGGTAGTCCTGCTGCAGGTCGGGCGGCAGCGCGCTGGCGATTTGTTCCTCGTGCACCCCTTTGCTAAACCCTGTTTCCTGCCACACCATCTCGCAATGCAGACAGTGATAAAACGCCGTTGGCGCGTAAGCGACGATCTCAACCAGTAAAGGTTTGTCCTCCATTGTGCCCCCGCACACCCTCACCCGGCGCTGCGCGCCGGGTGAGGGTCATTTCGCCATCGAATCCACCACCTTCAAGCATGTCCAGAAAAATTCGTGAACAGGTGTCGGGACGCCGGTCTCGCGCCCGCCCCGCACCACCGCACCGTTCATTGCATCGTATTCCAACCGCCGCCCGGCCGCCACATCGCGCTGCATCGACGAGGTCGCCGTAGGCGCCATCTTGTCGCAGAAGTCCATAGTTTGCGCTACGACATCGGTATCAAGGTAAAGGCCTTTCGCGCGCGCCACCGCTGCCACTTCACGCATCGCCCGTTCTAAAAGCAAACGTGACTCGTCGCAGGCCATCACTGCTCCGGCCGGTGCGCGAGTCACGCTGGTAATACCGCTGAACGATGCAATGAAAAGCAGCTTCGTCCATAGCACTTTCCTGATGTCGTCGCTGACTTCAGCGACTGCTCCACTATGCGCCAGTGCCGCCTGGATAGAATGAATTCGCGGGGAGTCTCGTCTGTCGAGCTCGCCCAGCACAATTCGTCGAAACTGACTTTGTTGGTGGATGACACCCGGCTCGACTACTGCCGAGACGACCCAGACTGCCCCGCCCAGCACAGCGGCTCCGAAATACGTTGCTAACTGATCGGGCGCTTCCACGCCGTTTTGCAAAGGAAGAAGTGCAGAGTGAGGACCAACTAATGGACGAATGAATTCCGCAATTGAGTTTATATCATAAGTCTTGACCGTGCAAATTGTCAAGTCTGTGACGCCAATCTCGATCGGCTTATCTGTCGCGAAAACGCGTGGCAGATCAAAATCGCCGTGCACACTGCGCACTTTGAGGCCGTTGGCTTGCATCGCTTGCAGATGCGCACCGCGCGCGATAAAGGCCACATCGTGACCGTCGCGCGCCAGCAATCCGCCCAGATACCCGCCCACGCCGCCAGCCCCCACAATCGCGATTTTCATGGCCGCCTCCCGTGCCGTGACTCGAAACAAAAACCCCGTCTGCAAAGAGACAGGGTTTTCGTCGGCGCGTTATTCGATCTTGCCTGTGACGATCGCTTTCTTCACTTCCGCAATCGCCTTCGTGATGTCGATGTCGCGCGGGCAGGCCTCCACGCAGTTGAAGGCCGTTCGGCAGCGCCACACGCCCATCTCATCACTGAGAATATCGAGGCGTTCCTGACCGCCGTGATCGCGGCTGTCAAACGTGAAGCGGTGCGCCTGCACAATCGCCGCCGGGCCGATGTACTCGCCGTCCGCGGCCCAGAACGACGGACACGAGGTGGTGCACGCGGCGCACAGAATGCACTTGGTGGTGTCGTCGAAGCGGACGCGATCGGCGTGGCTTTGCAACCGCTCGCGCTCCAGTTCCGGTTCGTCGTTGATCAGGTACGGCTTGATCGAGCGATACTTGGCGAAGAAGCCTTCCATATCGACGACCAGGTCTTTGACGATGGGCAGGCCCATCAGGGGCTGCACCGTGATCTTGGAACCGGCTTCTTTCACCAGCACCTTGCAAGCCAATCGATTGCGGCCGTTGATGCGTAACGCATCCGAGCCGCAGATGCCGTGCGCGCACGAGCGCCGATAGGCCAGTGATCCGTCTTGAAACCACTTCACTTGATTGATAACGTCCAACACCCGATCGGTCGGCTCGGCCTCAACGTCATGCTCGCTCCAGTAGGGAGCCTGATCGACTTCGGGATTGAAGCGTTGAATTTTAACGTGGACTTTCATCGTC
>JAUQXD010000332.1 GCA_030834835.1 Thermoflexales bacterium
TTTTTTGCTTGCAACGCCTGCTGACCACAATGTTTTTCCTGAACTCTTGTTGCATTTCAGGGAAATCGACTGGCTTACAGGTAAGCATATTTTGGTAATTGCTCCTTCGATATACATTGGCTCTAGTAGGCGAGAAGCTACTAGAGAAGAAACACTGGAGGTGTTGAGTACGGGCGTATTTCCACAATACCTACCGGGCGTTGGAAAAAGAGATGTTTCTGAAGAAATTCATAATTTTATGAAGGCGCAAACAGCGCAAACTTATGAACTTGTCGAGTTTCTAGATCTTAGTAGGAACGATCTTCCTGCTATATTGTTTTTTGAGCAATTAACATACCCTGGCGAATTTGTCATCTGGAAGTTAGAGGATGTTTCGGTAGATCACATTGTTCATGAATTTAGATCCATTGTTGACACACTTTGCGCGAAGTGTAATTGGGATGTCGCTGAACGAATCAACAAGGCTCAAGCCGACCTGAATAGTAAAGATTGGAGGGTGAACACATACCAACAACGGATCGAGATTGAGACTTTGGAAAATTCAATTCGAAAGAAGGAATCTTTATTGCACCTTCTTGTGTCAATCAAAGATGTATCAAATATTTACGACGCACTAAAGAAAGATAAACCGGTCGATGAAAAATTTGTGCCTTATGAAAGTGTATACAAGAACATCAAGCGACTGGAGGAAAACCCATTAGATGGTGAAGCGATTTTTTATATTCAGCGTCACCGTAGACGATGGATGAAAAGAATGCCCCAAGATTACTTGGATGCACTCGCGCGCTTATTCCATGCGGCGAGCCATTGCCATGTCGACAAGCAAAATTTGGATACAGGGATAGGAACTCTTGATGATCGTATTCACTTGCTTAATGATGAGATTGGAAATATTGCTCAGATTATTCAGGGTAAGAATGAAAACTTCTTGCACGTAAGGGAAGTTCAGAAGAAAGATTTAGAACAACAACTCGTAGACTTGAAAAGGAGAGCCGATTCCCCGACACAGATGCCTTTAGAAGTCTTGCGTACGCTTTACAACCAGTCTGTTGCAAAGAGGAAATTCAGAGGGGCAAAAGTATATCCCATGACAGATGAATTATTTATGCCAAATCGAGAAAGTGATAGGATTTCAATCCTTTTCCTCGCTGCTGATCCTACAAATGCTGCTCGACTACGTCTTGATGAAGAACTGCGAGAAATTCAGGAAAGATTGCAACTGGCCGCAATGCGAGATAGGTTTTTCCTTGCACAGCGGATGGCTGTGCGTCCGGCAGATCTAAGCCAATCTCTGTTAGATGTAAAACCTCGAATTGTCCACTTTTCCGGACACGGCGACAGTAGTGGCGCATTGTGTTTGGAAGACAAGTTAGGAGAAACACATCCCGTTCAACCTGAGGCGCTAACTGCGTTGTTTGAGATCGTTGCTGATAATGTGGATTGCGTAATTTTGAATGCTTGTTATTCAGAACGGCAAGCAAATGCCATTGCCAAGCATATTAAGTGTGTAATTGGTATGAGCCAGGCGATTAGCGACAAGGCTGCTATTGCCTTTGCAATAGGTTTTTATCAAGCTCTGGGGGCAGGACGCTCAATTGACGATGCTTATAAATTTGGTTGTGTGCAAATTAGGTTACAGAATATTCCTGAACATCTTACTCCTGTACTTGTAAAAATGCAGACTTAAAGAAGCATAAGTGCGCCCAACCCGTCGATTCCGCCTCCCTCCCCTGTCGCGTAAGCGTAGCGGCAGCGACGGGGGAGGGTCAGGGTAGGGGTTCCTTCCGCCGAATTCCTGTTGACCGGCACTTCGCTACTATGCACTCAGGAAACAAAGGATCGTCTTGATGAAGTTCGAATATGGTGACTTCTACAAGTTTGTTGCATCCTTAGGAATAGGACTCGTCGGTCTAGCTATACTTGCTCCTTGGTTGTTCTTACGCGAACCATTCGATCTGCTTCTTACCCAAAGCGACCTTACATCACTGACTCCGCTTGCACAATCTATCATTGCACAGCGCCAATCTCTAGTTCAGAATTTAATAAACGCAATACCGTGGTTCTCACTCATCACTTTTCCGCTTGGCCTAATTATCTTGGGTGCTGGTGGGTTCATGTGGTTCAACAAGAGTCAGCGCATTACTGACGAATTGAATCAGATCAACAAGAAACTTCTCGAGAAACAACTATCGCCACTCACGTCTACTGAAGTAACAGAGCGCAAAACAGAAGAGGCAAAAGCAGAATTGATTGAGGGCGCAGAGAACATTGGCGAAGTGGTGCGAAATGCTCTCGGCGCAGAAGAAAAATTAGTAGCTGCGTTAAGACGCTGCTTTGGGCAAACGCATGAGGTTTTAGCCAATCGACGACTGGGGTCAGTTACTTTCGACGTAGTGTTGTTAGCAAAGGAAAGCACGTACAAAGATTTCATTGTGGATATTAAAACCGTTCGCAAAGGCTTTAAGTATGCTTGGGTTCGCGATAACGTAATCAAGATGGTTTATGCGAGTCTGCTATATCAAAAGGACATGAATCGCGAATCTGTTCCGATACTATTTATCATCGGCCCAGAGAGACTGCTGTCTACGGTAGATATGGAAGACTACACAGGCCGAATCAATAGGGAAGTAACTAGCCTTAGTTCGAGAGCGACCATCGCTTTTGCAATCGAAGAAGAATTAGATAGTTTAACGTGTGATCATCTGCGCGAAATGTTCAAGGTTTATACTCGTTGAATATTCATGCCGCCCAACCCGTCGATGCCGCCTCCTTCTCTCCCCTGTCGCGTAAGCGATAGCGGCAGCGACGGGGGAGGGTCAGGGTGGGGGTTCCTTCCGCCTATTATCTGTTGGGCGCGTTCCTCTGACAATCTGTCAGTCCAAAACATGAGGTAAACCTAATGACTGACGCGAAACAATTGATACCGAGAACCGCATCTCTCGAAGATATAAAGGTGGAGATTAGGAATACCTACAGCAATCCGAACATTGGCAAAACCCACCAAGTTGTTTTGAAAGAAGGCCCTCGCGCCTATCGTATTGCAACTGTTTTCGAAATTCTTGACTCTTCGACCGGCGATGTTCATCACCATGCTTTAAGAATTGACGCCTATAAACTAACGCGCGCTGGATGGTTAACGCAAGAAGACAAGAGCCAATGGATTACGTCCGAACCAGATGAGCTAAAAAAACTGGTGGCATTCATCCGAAGCGTCATAGAGCGGCAGTTCCCAAGTGATGGAACCTACCATATAGTTGATGAAACCACTTACCAGAGTCTTGAAGAATTAATTCATCTCGTCCAGCAGGCCGACCCATCGGACAAACTACGCTTACTACAAACGATTCTTACAGATATTAGCAGGACGCCAATAGTGCCGCGAGAGTTGGCAGAGGCCTTTTCTGTGGGTAACGGCGAATTTCTCAACAACGTAGCCGCTGCCGCGCGCATGGTCAACTATCGTAGAATCTACGATGAGTTGACTGAGCTCGTTTGTAATTCAACTGCAAGTGAATCAGCCATTCAAAATCTACTTTCAACCAACCCTTGGCTCTTTGGAAGCGAATATAGCGAGTTAGTAGAGCGTCGTACATGGACCCGAGATGACAGATTGGATTTCATGCTACGCCGGACAATTGACGATTACTTGGAAATAATCGAGATCAAAACCCCCTTTGCAGAACCGCTCATGCGATATGACGATTCGCACGACAGCTACTTTCCGTCAGCGAAGTTGTCCGCAGTGCTCGGACAAGTTGTACGATATATCGAAGAAGTTGAACGCCAAAGAGATGCAATTATAGCGAAAGATGGTTATGACACTCTGAAGATCAGGGCGCGAGTTATTATAGGTCGTGACGGGAATCAAGAGCATCAAAAGGCACTTCACAACTTCAATGCACACCTGCATCGAGTCGAAATCATCACATTCGATCAACTCTTGAGGACAGGTAATCGTGTGCTAGATTTGTTCCAAGAAGCAATATCAGAACCAGAATTGCCAGAAGCGACTCTTAACGCATACGAGAATATTTCATTTGAAGAAATGGTGACGGAGCCTAAACCCGAGGAGGATCCGTTTCAAGGATACGAAGATATACCATTCTAAACAGCACAGCGAGTTAATCGCCGCGCCCAACATGGCGTACAGCCGCCCCGCCCGGCTGCCGAAGTTGAGCATCAGTTTTGACGGTTGGCGATCAGGTCGGTGGCGGGCGGCTGACGCCCGGCCGTTGGGCCGCACGTGCTCTTCACGAATTCAAGGTGCGTTATGCTTTTTCGAGAAGTAGTTCTTGGTCAAGGATTGAAGGGTAAACTCTTCCTTCATGGTATGCCCGGAAGATATGAGGCATTGGCGGACTCGCTGCAAGAAATCCAGATGTTGTCAATTATCGGAATTCTCTCGCTTGCATCGCTAGAAGAAATTGAACGAAAGTCGCCCACCTACGCTGCCGCTATCAAATCCAATCAGCTTTCTTGTGAATACATGTCATTTCCAATCGTCGATTATGGCGTCCCAGAAGAGCGCCGAGAACTCACCATTCTTGTAAAAGATGTTGCTGAAAGACTGCGCAGCGGTGAACGGCTGCTAATGCACTGTGGCGCTGGAATCGGTAGAACAGGAACCGTAGCATGTTGTATTTTAATTGAGCTGGGATTATCAAGGGCCAATGCAGAAAAGTCAGTGGCGAGAGCGGGCTCTCACCCTGAAACTGCTTCGCAGAACGAGCTGATCAACTGGTATGCGCAAGCAAGGATGGTTGGCGGGGCTGAAAAGTAAGTCACTGTACTTTACTGTAGGGTCAGGTGAGATGTGACGTGAGTGCTCGAAACGCTCAGCTAATCCACGAAGTCATAAGCCGACAAGAGGCATCTGATTTCCTTAGAGCTATCGAAATCACTCTCGCCCATATGACGCGGACTCAGGTTGAAGAAGTTTATCTCTACGTTGAGAGAAGAAACGCGTTGGCGATTTCTTTTGACTCTGAATGGCAAGCCTTTCTTGGATACACTCGCGGATATAATCAACCCGAAAATCGCACGCCGCTTCGGGGCGGCGGTCATGTTTTAGGTCTGGTTCGTTCTAGGCTGAGAGCTCGTCCACACAACGTCGCTGGTGGACGCGTTTTTTTCGCAAGCGAACGAGCATTCCGTGTTAATGAGGACCATACGGAGGACACTCTTTGTTGGTGGATCTGGCTCGGTAATACTCTCAATCTTGTCGATGATGTGCTACACCTTTTGCGACAAGCAAAGTTCCGTTGAGCAGCGGCTAGATGCGGCACACAATGGGCAAGGCATTAATGCAGATGCCAAAGTTAAGCATCCGTTGTAACGGTTGTCGATCAGGTCGGTGACTGGCGGCTGACGCCGAGGGCGTTGGGCAGACCTTCGCATCAGAAGTTTAAAAAGCGCCGTCAAAGTGATAGCCAAAATGATGCAAGGTTGTTGTCATAGCATAGGAGGTCGCTATGTCTGACACACGCGGTGGAGTCACTAAAAGAAAGCAATTTACCTGGCATTTTGATGCCAACTCGCACAAGGTGCGTATTGAAAACGAGGATGGCAGGAAGCACTCTTATTCAGTTCAAGAAATCCATTCTATCCTAACTCGCCTTCATGATAAGTTTGGCGACAGGTATTTTCCGCTTGCCAACAATGTTGAATGGCTAAGCAAGGGCACGGAAAAACTGGGACTCGGTACAATTATTTTGGAACAAGAGAATAGTGACGTATCACATGCTCAAGGCTCAAGTTATCTCGGGGTGGTTTTGGAAGAATGCGGCTATCTCGCTTGGAATGAAAAGCACACTAGAATAAAGTGGCGGCTTGTAGATACAGATTTCAGTCTGGCAACGATTGAATCTCGGTTAATTCTCACGTCAACGCAGAAGTAAGTTGGCGGGATTGCCCCAAACATAGCAGTTCAGTTCGTAACTTTTAATGAGGCATTTGCTATTCGTTAGGCCACTCTCGCGCTAACCAGTCTGCCCCACACCGGAGCAGGCCGCGTCTCTTCCCCCTCTCCCAATGGGAGAGGGGCAGGGGTGAGGGTCATCACCCCTTACGGCACCGTGATCGACACCGCCGCCGTCCACGCCGAGTAATTCGCCGGCGCCGCATTATTCTTAATTGCCCGCACCCGATATGCTTACGTGTTGCCCGCAGCGACCGTGCCGGCAGCGATATTGGTCAACCTGATGTCCGACCTTGCCGCCCGTGTGCCAATCAGCGTAAACGCCCCGCCATTGTCCGACCGTTCCACCTCGAAACCCGCCTCATTCGTTCCCGGAACGTACCATTCAACAATCACGTTCGGACTCGACCCTATAGCCGTCAAGTCGAATGGCTTCGCCGGCTTCGTGCCGCTCGTTGCCATGACAGATCGGGGGCCCGATTCAACCGACCCGCTGGCGTGCCGACTCACGATCTTGTACACATCGAACCGCGCTGGCAGCAGCGCCGCCGCGTCCAACTTATATCCCCGCCGCGTCGATCGCCGCCGTGCGTTTCACGCCCATCAGCGCGTTCGTCTCGCGCAACGCATCGGCGCTACTGTTTGACTCGGGAGCCTGCGATAGTGAGGGTCGTTGTTTATTACTATACGCCCGAAGATTTTGGCTTATGGTGGCTGGCATCAATCAAGAAATGACCCTGCATTGAACCCCTTAGCTCAGGTGTTTTCGGCACGAAATACAGGCCATATGGTCCTGCCATCCGCCGCCCAAAACTGTAACAGAATTGTCATGGCACGCCGCAAAATTCGTGATACAGTATCTCCCAAGACGACCAGCGGTTCAGCCGTTGGTGTATGACGAGATAGTTTAGCCAAAGACGACAGGTACGACGACGCTAGTCCACCCGGCTAGACCATAAGACGTTTCGCTGCGGACAACCGGCAGCGATTGGACACTGTGCAATCACGGCAGTGGACCAGTCGCTGCCGTTTTTGTTTCCGGTCGCTGCTCACTCGTTACGGTCTGGACAAGGAGGTTTGATGACCATCACCCGTCGCCGCCGCCCGCTCACGCTGGCCCTGCT
>JAUQXD010000333.1 GCA_030834835.1 Thermoflexales bacterium
CAATGTGCAGATATTATTGGATCAGCAGGCCACACAACAAGCCATTCGCCAAGCATTATCCAATTTGGCCTTGCGCACTAATACAGACTCACTTGTTTTCATTTACATCTCTAGTCATGGGGGCAGGATCGCATCTGGGCCTTTTGCTGGTGAATACTTGCTGCCCGTAGATGTTGTTTATGACTCAGAGGAAACCATTGCCAGGACCGCGATCTCTGGCACAGAATTTACAGAAGCCTTACGTGCCATTCCTGCTCACAAAGTCCTTGTTATCTTCGATTGCTGCCACTCCGGTGGCATAGGTCAACCAAAGGTCGCTACTACACCAAGCGTGAAGAGCGGTCTCCCAGAAAGCTATTACGATGCATTGAAGGCTGGTCGGGGGCGAGTAATTATGGCATCGTCGCGCAGCAGTGAGTTTTCTTACGTTATGCCAGGTGCAGAAAACAGCCTTTTCACACAAAAACTGATAGAGGGACTTCGAGGAGAAATTATCAGTGAAGACGAGCTGATTCGTGTCTTTGATCTTTTTGAGTATATCCAACCACGTGTTTCAAGTGTACAACATAATCAGCATCCAATCTTTAAGGCCGACCTAGAGGAAAATTTTCCAGTCGCTCTTCGTCTAGGGGTTCAGAAGAACATTCTATCCAAGGATGCTGAAGATTTCCGGTATGATGCGTATATTAGTTACGTGGACAATGCATCAGATTCGTCTTGGGTATGGGGCACACTTGTACCAAGTTTGGAGTCAGCCGGATTGCGCATTGCAGTGTCGGGCGATGTCGAGGTACCTGGTGTTGCCCGGGTTGTGAATATTGAGCGCGGTATCCGACAGGCAAGGCGCACAATCGTCGTACTCTCGGAGTCATACTTCACTAACAATATGGCAGAATTTGAAAACGTTCTTGCACAGACTATCGGCATCCAGGAAGGTGCGTACCGGCTTTTGCCCATCAAGATTGGGCCGATAAACGCAAGCAAGCTGCCAGTACGACTCAGCATGTTGACCATGCTCGATATAACCCTTCCTCGTCGTACTGAGCGTGAGCTTGACCGGCTATTGCAGGCGCTACGCCAGCCATTGCCGCGCACATGAGTGGAAACTAGGTGAGGTAGGTGATGCATAAGCGATGAATAAGTACACGGTTGCAGGCGGGACTCGTCTTTCTAATCTGGAGCAATTAGAATAGAACTGACTTAAGCTTTCGCTGCAATGATGTGGCGCAAATTGATCAGGAAGAACGCGAGAAAATACCAACCTTTGAATAAACGTCCTTGCGCTCAAAGCGAATTAGCATCCGCTTGAATTTATCGACCTAGGCAAATGTGCGCTCGATACAGAGGCGGTTAGCATAGCGCACTGCATCAAAGAACTGCTTGGGGCCTGGCTTTCCCCGAACTCGATTGCACCGATTCTCAGGAATGTTCGGTTTGACCTAGCGATTGAAGCACACTTTGCAGGCTGACTTAGTGTCGAAGCTCATATCCATCAACATATAGTTGAATAACTTGTTATGCGGTATCTTGCAGACATAGCTGCGTTTCACGCGACTCAAGTGTGGTTCGATAAATGTCTGAAACTGTTCTTCGGTGAGTTTCACTGGGATGGTCATTCGACTTGTTCTCCAAGACGTTTTGGAATCCCACAATTTTACAAAAGTTCAAGTCGGTTCATAGTTAATTTCTGTAGATTGTGATCAAAAGGGAATGTCACTGTTAGGCTAAATAAACTCCCCATAATTGACCACGATCACACACCTCATATTGAATTTATCAGTAACGTGACTTCGGATGATGTATACGGTACTCAGTGACTGATCGAATGATTGCCTGTCAGTCTATAGGCGGCCGCACACCGTTTGACGATTACACGCGGCGTTTTCTATGTATTGACAGTTGATGTTACAAGGTAACTCCGCCTGCAAATGCGTCGGTAGTGTCAGTAGTCATTATGAATAGGTGATACAACGTCTAACTATTGTTCGTGAGTAGGCAAGTCAGAGGTTGACTTCTCAAATCCTTGCGACCAGTCGTCTAGAGTCAGGAGTTTTTAAGAGATCGTGAGCTGGTAGCACACGCAGATATCTGAGCCGTTGACCGTGTGATGATAACGTCAAATGAATAGGGTGGCAGGTTTTACCAGAACATAATCTCTACGTGTAATAATGGTTGATATTTAAGCCTTGTTGTGCTGCCTCTGGCAGTGTAGTTGTGGCTATTAGCCACGAAGACCTTGTTAGAGTAGCGGAAACCGTCCTCAGCAATTTCATAAGGTTGCCCTAGAGACAGCTAGCGCAATACATGGGATTGTCGAAGTGAACTAGGCGTATTGGGCCAATACGGCACCTTGCACAGCACTTGATTGTTGTCTCGCGAAGGTGATCGGCCATCCGAAGAAACTATGCGGTCCGATTATTACGGTCGAACTGTTTGATGTCTACTATTGGTTGCTACCGCCTGAATAGGATCCGCCAAAGATGCATCAAGTTGCGGTACTGAAATCCTCTATTTATTGTCAAACAATCTACGCACACCATTCACGGAGCACATCACATTGGTTACCGCTTGTGCGTGAGCCATAGAAATACTCGTTTTTGCTGACCGGCGAGCGACGTTTGGGCTTGACTGACCGCTTTGCGGATGTAGTGCTCGGTTTTGGCTACCAGCGCAAACCCGACCGACATTGATGCGCCGGGTGTGACACCATCATCGTCAGAAAATTGCTGCCCCTGATGGTCCGGTCCTTGGCGTAATCGTAATGCCAACATACGTTGCTGTTCTCATGTCAATGGTGTGTGGTTTTTCGCCACTACTATCGTCAACTGTCAACCATCAGAACGTCGCCGTCGTTTTGCACGGTGTGTACATTGACACATGCGGCTTGACCAGCCGCCACAAGTCGGCGGCGGTCAATTCGCGCTTGGCCAAGAAGCGTTGAATCCGATCACGGCTCACAGGCCCCGCCCAATAGCCCAGCCAAGCCAGTCGCGGTCGTCAAACCAAGAGCGCTAATCAGGTAGTCACTGTAAATGTCGAGCAGGTCGTTATCATTATGCCGAAAGTCTACACCAGTACGGCCGACTGCGTAAGGTGAACTATTAGAGTGTTAGTGAGAGCATCACTTCCTTGTAGCAATCTATAAGAAAATGTAGATCGCCTAACTTTGACCGAGATGTCTAGCATTGATCTCATATCAATTGTTGAACGTGGGCTAACCAAATTCGGTTGAAGTCCTGTATTGAACCCCAAGTATTTTGCAGTTCAGGGCCGCTGGTTCGAGTACAG
>JAUQXD010000334.1 GCA_030834835.1 Thermoflexales bacterium
AAGGTGCGGCTGCCGAAGAACATCGCCAGCACGCTGAAACCCACGCCGCTGCCGATGGCCAACCACAGCCCGGCGCGGGCGCTGTCGCCCTGCCAGTTGCCCAACCGCGACGCGAGGATCAAGCCGATGCCCACGAACGCGGGGATGAGCGCCCACGCGTACGCCCACGAGCCCCAATCGTCGGTGAGGGTGTTGTACATGAAAATCACGCCCAGCCCGATCATGATTGTGCCCGGCACGAACAGCGCGGCCAGTCCCGCGCGCGCCTGCGGCATCACCAGCACGGGCACGTAGAAGCCCGCGCCGATCACAAAGAAGATCAGCGGCCACACGCGGCCCAGATCGATGTCCAGGAAGTTGAAGGCCAGAAAGAGCAGGCCCAGCCCGATCAAGATTACGGCGACGACGGACGATGGGCGGTTGTCTGACTGTGTCATGGTTCACCTCGTGGCAGACGACGGAGTCTAGCCAAAGTATACTCGCATCGGCGCGGCGCGCAAACACAGCGCGGCGCGCAACCGATTGGTTATTTGTCCGTCGGCGGGTATAATCGCGGCATGGCGATTAAAGGTGTGATTTTCGACCTGGGCAGCACGTTGATCGAGTATCGTGGCGAGTGGCGCGCAGTGTTGAAAGGCCAAATCGGCAGCGTGCTGGACACTTTGCGCGCTGGCGGCCTGAGCCTGCCCGCTGAATTTGAGCCGCGTTATGAAGCGCTGATCGATCAGTTCTACACACGCGGCCAGCAGGATTGGATCGAGTTCACGGCAGAATACACGCTGCAATACGCGCTGACGGAATGCGGCCTGCCCGATCAACCCGCGGAGGTCATCCGGGGCGCGTTGGCGGCAGGCTTCGCCGAGGGCGAGAAATTGTGGGCGCCGTTTGAGGATGTCTACACCATGCTCGATACGTTGAAGGCGCGCGGCTACAAACTGGGGATTGTCTCCAATGCGCGCGACGCCGCCAACGTGGAACGCCTGATCGATCAGGCGCAGCTGCGGCCGTGGTTCAACCCGATCGTAATCTCGGCGAATGCGGGCGTGCGCAAGCCGCATCCGCGCATCTTCAAGATCGCGCTGGAGGCGTGGCAGTTGCCGCCCGATCAAGTCGTTATGGTCGGCGACATGCTGGGCGCGGATGTCCTGGGTGCGCACAATGCCGGACTGCGCGGCATCTGGGCCACCATGCAGGCCGAGCGCGGTGCGAACGAGGCCCATCAATACACGATTGAGCCGGATGGAGTAATCAAGCGTTTGTCGGAGTTGCCAGGGTTGTTGGAGAAATGGTAGACAGGGAAACAAGGACGTTTACGCGCAAGTTGCGGTGAGTTTACACAGCGTTTACATGCCGGCGCTACACTGAGCGTTAAGCAGTACGCATTACTCGTTGGTCATTGTTCATTGAAAATTGATCATTGTCACTTGCCATGTCCCTTCGCACCCGGTTGCTCCTCTCCTATTTCCTCGTCGTCGTGACGTGCCTCGCCGTGATTGGCCTGGCACTGCTGCTCTTGCTGCGCGATGCGCCCACCCAGAAGCGTCTGACGACGGCGCGGCTCACCATCGAAGCGGCTGTCGTTCAGCGTTTGATCAAGCAGCCACTGCAAAACAACGTCGCGCCCGAACAGATCATCCGCCGGTTGCAGGCGCTGGGCGCCAATCCCAGCTCGCGCATCGTGTTGATCAATGAGCAAACCGGCGAGGTGCTGGCGGACAGCGACAATCAACTGACCGGCCAAAATCTGTTGAATCTCGGCAAGACCGATCGTTTGAATGGCACGCTCGTGGGTGACTTCGAATATCAGGGCACACGCTGGCTGTTCTCGACACGGCAGGGGCTTGATCGGACGGGCGGCGCGATCGAAGTGGCCGCACTGACGGAATACGATCCCGGCCCGGCGTTTCGCGATCCGATCTTTCAAGAATTGGTGCGACCGTTGATGATGGCCGGCCTGCTGGCGTTGATCGTGTCGATCGCGCTGGCCGCCATCATCACGCGCTCCGTCACACAGCCGCTGCGGCATGTCGCGCAGGCCGCGCAGCGGATTGCGAAAGGCAACTACACTCAGCCCGTGCCGGTGGAAGGCTCGGTCGAAGTCAAAGAAGTGGCCGAGAACTTCAATCAAATGGCGCAGCAAGTGCGCGCTACTCAGCAAAGCCAGCGTGATCTGCTGGCGAACGTCACGCACGAATTGAAGACGCCGTTGACCAGCATTCAAGGCTTTGCGCAGGCGATCAAGGACGGCGCGGCCAGCGAGCCGGAGGCGGTGCGCAAGAGCGCAACGATCATCTATGATGAAGCCGCGC
>JAUQXD010000335.1 GCA_030834835.1 Thermoflexales bacterium
GCGTCCATAAAACGGACTCCTGGTATAAAGCAGAGGCGGCTCCCACGCCGCCGGACCGCAGGCGTGGGAGCCTGCGCTACGAATTCGTTACTTGAAAAAAGACAGCCTGCGTTTGCAGGACTTCACCATCGTACATCAAATCGATGCGCGCACGATAATCGCCGGGCAGCGGCTGCTTCACGTGCAGGGTCAACAACAGTTCGCGTTCCATCGTACCGATGATGGTCAGGCTGCGTTCTTCCGCACCGTCGGGGCGATACAGCACGACTTCCAGATTGGGATATTCCAGAAAGGGGGTCAGGGTGATGCTCAAGGCCACGCGGCGTCCATCGGGCGCGGGCTGCGCGCTGGCCGCCGTAATGCGGACTTCTTTGGGCGGCAGCGGCACTTCGTCTTCATCGGCAAAGAACATCATCGACATGGCGTCTCGTCTCCCAGGCCGATTATACTACACCCAAAACGAGGATGACACATTGCAGGCGAATCGTAACTCAAGTGAAACACTCTTGACGCTCATCATCGAAGATCAAATGGGCGAACGGGTGTTAGCTTGACGTTAAGGCGTCAATGACACTACAATCGAACCGCAAGTTGGCGAATTAGACTGCAGGCTGCTGATGCCCAGCCGTCGGGCCTCCCAACTCCATTCAATACGGAATGAACAAGTGAACATCCTGGCAATTTGTTTTGACGCAGATGGCGTAGTGGTTAATCCACAAAAGCAATTCTCACGGCACTTGGCGCAGGCACATGGCATTTCGCCAGCAATGACCCGTGGTTTCTTCGAGGGGGTGTTTAATGACTGCCTCGTTGGCAGAGCGAACCTCAAAGAGGTTCTGCCAGCGTTTTTGAAAGACTGGAAATGGACGGGCTCCGTTGATGACTTTATCCAGACCTGGCTATTAACCGACCATGTGGTAGATGTGCGCCTTCTCAAGGCGATTCACCGTCTACGAAGCAGCGGGCTTATTTGTTGCCTCACCACCAGTCAGGAACGCAACCGAGCCGAGTACATGAGGACGAAGATGGGGTTTCAATCCATATTCGACCAGCTGTTTTTCTCGTGTGAAGTAGGCTGGCAAAAGCCTCACCGCGCCTATTATCAACATGTCGAAAACGTGCTCAACGTGGACAAGGGATCAATTTTGTTTTGGGATGATGCTCGTTCAAATGTAGAGGCGGCTCGTGAGTGCGGGTGGAACGCAGAACTATATACCAACTTCCATGAGTTTGAGCAAAGCATCAAGCGCTACGGTATCAACTTGGCAAGCACCCAACCCGGCGTGCAGTCGTAGACAGGACCTCGGAGGTTTTAACGGTCTGGCGGGCATCGCTGGCCGGCTAACTCGATCGACCGTCAGCCACAACCGGTCGGTCAATGAAAACCTCCGAGGTCTATCCAGGAGTCTTAACATGGACACCACTTTTCGCACCGCCATCAAATCGCAATTCGGGGCCGCGATCGACATGCTCGACAATGCCCTGCGCGCCTGCCCCGACGAACTGTGGCGCGTCCGTCTATGGAATGACGAGTCGATGCCACCGGCAGCCTCGGAGTTCTGGTACGTCGCCTATCACACGCTCTTCTGGCTCGACCTGTATCTGTCCGGCGCAGTAGAGGGTTTCACGCCGCCCGCGCCGTTCACCCTGGACGAGTTGGACCCGGCGGGGTTGTTGCCCGAGCGGGTCTATACGAAAGACGAACTTCAAACTTATCTCGATCACAGCCGACAGAAGTTGCAGTCGACGATCGAATCTCTGACCGACGAGCGGGCCAATCAACACTGCAAGCTCGCGTGGGGTGAGTGTAGCTTCGCGGAGTTACTGCTGGACAACATGCGTCACGTGCAGGAGCATGCCGCTCAATTGAATCTGATCCTCGGCCAGCAGATCGCCTCAAATCCCCGCTGGATCGCGAAGACAAAGGGTGGACGCAGCAGCGACTGAGCGCTTTGGTGCTATTCTGAGTGTGTGTCCAGATCGGCTGTGCGCTTCCGCCCGCCCACCAACACACACGCCAGCAGCGTCGTGATCGGCACCGCCGACACCAGCCCCAGGCTGCCCACCAGCGTCCGCACCACCTCTTCCGTCACAAACTCGCGATTGACGATCTGCCCGAACGGCTGCGGATACACCGCAAACAGCAGCAGCAGCGGCAGCGACGCGCCCACATACGCCAGCACCAGCGTATTCACCGTCGACGCGATGTGATCCTGCCCGATGTTCATCGCGCGGCGAAACAACTCGCGGATACTCAACGCCCGATTGGCTCGTGACAACTCAAAGACCGCCGATGCCTGGCTGATCGTCAGATCGTCCAGCACGCCGATCGCGCCGATCAAGATACCGGCCAGCAGCAGGCCGCGCGGATTGATCGAGCCGGCGGCGGCCTGCAGAAAGCCCACTTCCTCCGCGCCGAAGCCCGTCAAGCGCGTCGCCTCTACAAACAGCGACGCCAGCACGCCCGTGATCACCAGGCTGATAAAAATCCCCAACACCGCCGCATGCGTCTTGATCGACCAGCCGTAGATCAAATACTGCGTCACGGCCAGCAGGCCAAACGCGCCCAGCACGCTCACCAGCACCGGATCGCGCCCCGCCAGAATCATCGGCAGAATAAACTGCGTAATCACATACAGGCTGACGGCCATACCCAACAGCGAGCGCACGCCCTTCCAACGGCTGACGGCGATAATCACCACGACGAACAACAGCAACAGCGTGATCAGCGCCCCCAACCGATCGGGTTCGGTGATGAAATAGAGTTCGCCGCCGTCGGGCCGGATGATCTGCGACACCTGCACGCGATCATCGGCCTTGTAGATCACGCTGCTCGACGCGAAGCCCTGCGTGCCGTAGTCCACGTCAACGGCGCGGCCCGCGCGACTGCCCGATAGAATCTCCAGCCGCAGGCGCTGATACGGCTGCTGAATACCGCCCTGCTCCAACATACCCTCATCGAGCACGGTGATCACCCGCGCCTCAACCGTCTCTTCATTGGGATTCGACTGCACCTGGATCGACGGCGCGCTCGTTCGACCGATCACGCCCAGGGCGATCAGCATGATGGCGGCCAGCACCACCAGCACGATCGGCGGGCGCTGACTCTCGGCGTGATGATGATGTTCGTGTTCGTCCATGCCTGTGACCTATAATTCCAGAGTGAAATGCCGCGCGATTATACCATGCGCGATCCGTGGTTGACCGCGCTACTTATCACAGTTACAATCAATTCACCAGGGAATAAAGGGGCTTTGCATTGGATCAACTTCACTTTGAAACATTGGCTATTCACGCCGGGCAGCAACCCGATCCCGCCACCGGCGCGGTGATGACGCCCATCTATCAGACATCCACTTACGTGCAAGACGGCGTCGGCGATCACAAGGGCTACGATTACGCGCGCACCGGCAATCCCACTCGCACCGCGCTGCAAGATTGTCTGGCCGCGCTGGAAAACGCCGCGCACGGCCTGTGCTTCTCATCCGGCATGGCCGCCATCGATACGTTGCTGCGGCTGGTCAAGCCCGGCCAGCACGTGCTGGCCGCTAACGATGTTTACGGCGGCACGTATCGAGTGTTCGTGCGCGTGCTGAGCGAGTACGGCCTGCACTTCGATTTCGTCGATATGAGCAATCTCGATCAGGTGCGCGCGGTTATTAAGCCCGACACCCGATTGGTCTGGGTGGAAACCCCGACGAACCCGTTGCTCAAGATCGCCGATCTGGCCGCGATTGCGGAGATCGCCCATCGGGCGGGAGCGCAATTGGCGGTGGACAACACCTTTGCTTCGCCGTATCTGCAACAACCGATCGGCCTCGGCGCCGACTTCGTGATCCACTCCACCACCAAATACATCGGCGGCCACAGCGATGTGGTGGGCGGCGCGATTCTCACCAACGACACGGCAGCTTATCAGCAATTGAAGTTCCTGCAGAACGCCGTCGGCGCAGTGCCCGGCCCGCAAGATTGTTTCCTGGCCCTGCGCGGCGTGAAGACGCTGCCACTGCGCATGGAACGCCACTCGGCCAACGCCCAGAAAATCGCGGAATTCCTGACTGATCATCCCGGTGTGAAGCGGGTCCTCTATCCGGGGTTGGAGGATCATCCCAATCACGTGGTAGCGAAGAAACAGATGCGCCTGTACGGCGGCATGATCTCCTTCTTGCCCATCGGCGACGCCGCCACTGCCAAACGCATCGCCGAAAAGACCAAGTTGTTTGCCCTGGCCGAATCACTCGGCGGCGTCGAATCGTTGATCGAACTGCCCGCGCCGATGACGCATGCTTCTGTCGCCGGCTCGCCGCTCGAAGTCGATCCGACGTTGATCCGGCTGTCGGTGGGCATTGAACACGTGGACGACTTGATTGAAGATTTGAGGCAGGCGTTAGCAACTGCGTAATCTTCTTACGCATCACGGATTACGTATTACGGTTGGCATCATGCTTTACACACCACTCTATCACGGCGCCGCCGGCATCCTCGACGAACTGCTCCTGTTCGGCGCGCCGCTGATCGTCGTGATCGTCATCTTGATCATCAACAGCCGCCGCGCACGTCAGCAGCATCCGCCGCGCGAGCGCGAACGCCCGCGCCCTTCTGACAAGACCTGATCTCATGACGATTCTTGAGCGCAATCAGACGCGCTATGTAATCGAAGTGAAATACTCGCGCTGGTGGCTGTTGGTCACGGCGGTGTGTTTGTGGTTGGGCATGAGCCTGATTCTCAATGCGTCCACAACTACCTTTGCCTGTCAGCGGGTTGAGTCGGATGAGGGTCAATGCTCAATGACTATGTCGAGTTTGCTCAATACGTCCACCCAATCGATCAATCTCAATCGGATTAAGTCGGCGCAGCTCACCTCGGAGACCACCACTGACTCCAAAAGCCGCAAGACCACCTGGTATCATGTCGTGCTGATCTTGTCCGTGACGGGACCCTACCGGATACATGACAGCACTAACTCCATCGACCAGCATGCATTAGTGGCCGACATCAACGCCTTTCTGACTGGCTCACGAAAGACCACCCTGACCGCTTTGCTCGACTCGCCGTCAGACAACATCATCGTCGGCGTGCTGATCATCGGTTTTGGTCTCTGGTGGGCGAGCGAGCAGCTAAAGATCACCACCTTCACTTTCGATAAAGGCGTCGGCACGTTGACAATTGAATCTCGCCTGATCTGGACCCGACTAAAGACGCTGCGATTGAGCGATATCCTCGACATCGAAATCCATGAAACTGAGGCCGCCAACAAACGCACCATACGCCGGGTCTACATTGTCTTGCGTGGGCAAGAAATCGCGACACCACTTCCGTCCAATGATGAAGAACTGATTCTCAGTCTCCGCCTCTTCCTGAACA
>JAUQXD010000336.1 GCA_030834835.1 Thermoflexales bacterium
CACGGCCGACCACATCGCAGACCGACTCGCCCTAGACTTGTTCCGCGAGGCCGCCGCCCAACCGCGAGCTTCGACCCTGAGTTTCTTGCACAGCGCGAGAGCAGGAGCGTGAACGTGTCGGTAATCATGCTACAGTGTCTATTTTCGAGACGATTTTCGTGTCGGCAGAAATCGTGTAAATGTTGCGAAACACATCGATAAAGCCCTTGATCGTCCACTGATCATCCTCGGTCGAGATATGACCCTTCAAGCTCTCGACGAAGGCACCCAACTTCTGCTTGAAATCCAACTTAATGGCAGCTTGCGGTTCTGATTGCATTGAAACCCCGGCGAGTCGGTCAGGATGGGATGATTATAGCAGACATACTGCACGAAAGAATGCGCGCGACAGCTGGCACCATCCTCCAAAATCAGCAAATAAAGAATACCCCATTCGGGGGTTGTGACACCTTTCTCTTTTTGATATAGTTGCCGCAGTGACAGGGGATTGCAAGGTTTGAGTGGGTAACAACTGAAGAAGGTATCCTCCAGAGGGAGGGTGGGGCCAGGACGCCCGCAGCATATGCTGCGGGCGTCTTTGCGTTTCGGAGGCAACTCATGTTCATTGCACTGATCGTGTTTACTCTCGCGTACGTGCTCATTGCCAGTGAGAAGTTTCCGCGCCACTGGGTGGCGATGATCGGCGGCGGGCTGCTGATCGTGTTCGGTGTCCTCACCCCCCTTGAAGCATTGACGTACATCAACTGGGAAACACTCGGCTTGCTGGCAGGCATGTTCGTGCTGGTGTCGATCTTGCAAGAGTCGGGGTTCTTCCGCTGGCTGGCGATGACGGCCGTGCGCAAGGTCAACTACCACCCGGCCTATTTGTTTGTGGTGTTGCTGGCGCTGGCGGCGGTGCTGGCGATGTTCATGGACAGCATCACGGTGATGTTGTTCCTGTCGGCGTTGACGCTGCAACTGTGCCGCCTGCTCAAGATCGATCCGGTGCCGTTCATCATCGCGCAGGTGTGCGCGGCCAACACAGGCGGCTCGGCCACGCTGGTGGGCGATCCGCCCAACGTGATTTTAGGCACGACGCTGGGCTTCAACTTCGGCGATTTTGCCCAGCACACCGGCCCCGTTTCGGCGCTGGCCGCCATCACGCTGGCCGTTGTCTTCTACTTCATCAACCGCCGGTCGCTGCGCGACGCGCACACGGCCCTGACCCCGCAGATGATCCGGGACATCGAAGGCATAGTTCACGATCCGCTGCGCGCGCAAATGTCGCGCATCGGCTTGATCGGGTTTGGCAGCGCCGTCGTGTTGTTGGTTTTTCACACGCCGCTCTCGCACTGGACGGGCTTGCACATCACAGCGGCCGCGGCCGCGCTCGTGCCCGCCGTCATCGCCATGATCGCCCTGCCCCGCGTGGAGCGCAAAGGCGTGTTGATCAAGGTGGATGCCAAGAGTCTGGTGTTTTTCGCCGGGTTATTTGTGCTGATCGGCGGGCTGGAAAAATCGCGCGTATTTGAAATGATGGCCGAAGCATTGGCCGGCGCGACCACCTCGAACCCCAGCGGCCTGGTGATGGCCCTGCAGTGGGGGCCGGGCATGATGAGCGGCATCGTGGACAACGTGCCGCTGGCGCTGGCGATGAGTTACGTGTTGCGCGATCTGGCCGCGATTCCGGGCATGCCCGCGCTGGCGTTGATGGTCTGGTCGTTGGCACTGGGCGTGAACATCGGCGGCAATCTCACCCCGATCGGCGCGTCGGCGAACGTGGTGGCGTACTCGTACATGGAGCACAATCACGGCAAGATCGGTTGGAAGCGCTGGGTGTTGATCGCGGCGCTGCCGACCATGATTGCGATGCTGTTGGTTACCGGCCTGGTCTTTTTGAAGGGCCATATCGGTTGGTATTAATCGGAATTTAGGGAGGATAGGGACATGAAAACTCAGTCGACGATTTATGACGTGGTGCGATCGGCGCGCTGGCTGATCATCGCGGCCATCGTGCTGATGCTGGCCTTCAGCGCAGTGGGTACGGCACTGGCGCAGGGCGAGCAGCCGCCCGATGTGCAGGCGGTGGCCGACTCGGCCAGCGACACCGCCACCAGCTTGAATGTGCTGTGGGTGTTGATCGCGGGCGCGCTGGTGTTCTTTATGCAGGCGGGCTTTGCGCTGGTGGAGACGGGCTTCACGCGCAACAAGAACGTCGTTCACACCATGATGATGAACATGATGGTGTTTTGTATCGGCGCGTTGGGCTACTGGCTGGTAGGTTTTGCGCTGCAATTCGGCGGCGTCAACCACACCTATCCTGCCGTTAACGGCAACCCCGAGTGGAATTTTGCGCCGGTCACGCTGGGCAACTGGGGCACGTTGCTGGATCAGCCGGTGGTTGTGGGCGGTTCCGGCGTGCTGGGATTGGGTGGCTTCCTGCTGGGCGGGCTGGGCGCGAACTTCGGCGTACTCGTGTTCTTCATGTTCCAGATGGTGTTCATGGACACCGCCGCGACGATTCCCACCGGCTCGATGGCCGAACGCCTTAAATTCAGCGGTTTCGTCGCGATGGGCCTGTTTGTCAGCATGTTCATTTATCCCCTCGTCGGCGGCTGGGTGTGGGGCGGCGGCTGGCTGGCAAATCTGGGCCGATCGGCTGGCCTGGGCAACGGCGCGGTGGACTTCGCCGGATCGGGTGTAGTGCATCTGGTCGGCGGGACGATTGCCCTGGCGGGTGCGATCGTGTTGGGGCCGCGTCTCGGTCGCTTCAACAAAGATGGATCAGCCAACGCCATTCCGGCCCACAACATCCCGATGGGTGTGCTCGGCACGATCATTCTGTTCTTTGGTTGGTTCGGCTTCAACGCCGGATCGGCGCTGGGTTTCACGGGCGCATTCCGCAATCTAGCGGTGTTGGCCGCCGTCAATACGTTGATGGCGGGCGCAGCGGGCGGCGGCACGGCGATGTTGTTCATGTGGTTGATCGGCCCGACCAAGAAACCCGATGCCGGGCTGTCCGTCAACGGCATTCTGGCCGGACTCGTCGCCATTACCGCGCCGTGCGCCTTCGTCGATGTGACCTCGGCCGTGATCATCGGCGCGGTGGGCGGTGTGCTGGTGTGCGTCGTCACCATGGTGCTTGAGAAGTTGAAGATCGATGATGCGGTGGGCGCTGCGCCGGTTCACATGGCCAATGGCATCTGGGGCGTGCTGGCGGTGGGCATCTTCGCCAATGGCAATGCGGACACGGCCCTGTGGAACGGTGTAGCCACGCCAGTGACGGGTTTGCTGTATGGCGGCAGCGGTCAGTTCCTGGCGCAACTGCTGGAAGTGGTCGGGATCGGCGGCACGGTGTTCGTCTCATCGTTCGTGTTCTTCAAGATTCTGGCTGCGCTAAAGATGCTGCGTGTCTCGCGCGAAGTGGAACTGGAAGGACTGGATATGCCGGAGATGGGCGCAGTCGGTTATCCGAAAGATTTCGAACCGGGACCGGACGCTGTTATCTATACGCGCAAGACGGCGAAGCGCGCGCCAATTCGTGCAGGTGTCGCAGCGGGCAAGTGATTGCCGCTGTGTGAGGATGGGTGTGGGGTGTTGGAATGAAAGAGGGTTCGTACCTGCCGGGCGAACTCTCTTTCATTCAACCTGACCAGCCTGATTCACTCACACTTAGTCAATCTGCTGAATGTGCCTTTTCGCACGAGAAAAACAGGGGTTTGCCATGACCCGATCGGGGTAACCGGCAAATGGCCTGGTAAGGGGGCGACAAATAGTGTTGCTCGTCATAAACTTTGTGTAGTATCCACACAAGGGGACGAGCGATGAACCAGCAAGAGGATCAACCTTATCAACCTCAATTCGATCGCGGTAATTGCGGCATCGGTTTCGTAGCCGATCAATATGGCCGCGCCAGCCATGAGATTTTGCAGCTGGGTATTGAGACCCTGATCAACCTGCAACATCGCGGCGCGCTCAACGCCGATGCCCGCACCGGCGATGGCGCCGGTATCCTCACGCCCCTGCCCCGCAATTTATTCGCGCGTGAAGCCCAGCGCCTGACCGGACGCTCGATCGATCCTGAGCAGATTGCGGTGGGTGTCTTCTTCCTTGACCCGCACGTCGCCGATCAATGCCTCACCATTTTCGAAGCCACGCTGCACGAATATGAACTGTCGCTGGTGACATGGCGCGAACTGCCGCTCGATCCTGATCCGCTGGGCGCGCAGGCCCGCCTGATGATGCCGCGCATTTTGCAGGCCATCATCACGACACAATCGCCGCTGGATGCCAAACGGTTTGAGTTGCAACTGTATCTGGCGCGCAAGCACTTCGAGCGCCGCACGCACGCCGCTAAACTGTCGGCCTATGTGCCGTCGATGTCGTCGCGCACGATCGTTTACAAAGGGCTATTGCTTGCCCCGCAGTTACCGGCCTTCTATCTCGATCTGGCCGATCCCGAATTCACGGTGTCGATCGCCGTGGTGCACCAGCGCTACAGCACCAACACCTTTCCCACGTGGCAGCGCGCGCAGCCGTTCCGCATGGTCTGTCACAACGGCGAGATCAACACGTTGCAGGGCAACCTCGCGTGGATGAAAGCGCGTGAACCGCAACTAGACCTGTCAGGTTTGGATAACCTGACAGGTCTTCTTCGTCCCGTCATCGACACCAACGGCAGCGATTCGGCCATGCTGGACAATGCGGTGGAACTGCTGGTGCGCGGCAGCCGCGATCTGCCGCACGCGATCACGATGCTGGTGCCGCCCGCGTGGGAAAAGACGCCCGAACTATCGCCCGCCGTGCGCGACTTCTATCAATATCACGCCGCGATCAGCGA
>JAUQXD010000337.1 GCA_030834835.1 Thermoflexales bacterium
GCACGGCCGACCACATCGCAGACCGACTCGCCCTAGACTTGTTCCGCGAGGCCGCCGCCCAACCGCGAGCTTCGACCCTGAGTTTCTTGCACAGCGCGAGAGCAGGAGCGTGAACGTGTCGGTAATCATGCTACAGTGTCCTAAAATCGATGAACAAAGGTGGCAAGCCCAAAGACACTCTGCTTCCCACATTAATTGGTCTCTATGGCACTAAAATGTGGTGGGGCAACGAGACAGGACCACGGAATTCATTTGAGTACACAAGATGCAACATCGGGGCAACACAGAATTCAACCCGTCTCAATGATGATGTGCTTAGGGATGCACTTGCTATTTCGTCAATCGATGATGAATCCAAGTTTTGGAAGAGTCTTCTTGTTGCCTATGTTGTGCGCAACTATACAGTACATCAACTAGAGACTCACTGCGCGTTGATCCAGTCATATGCAGTGGAGGCGCTGGGACATATCCTGAATGCGATGATTAGTGCTCACAAATTCGCCTAAAGATTGCTGTTTATCATTCTAGGAAGCAATACGACAGGGAATCTCTATCGCTATCAGCATTTGTCGCTGAAGGTCCTAGAGATTACTCACTTCGCCTGCAATGACACTATATGAGTTAAACCACATGGACATGATTCCACTCTTCCACAACAAACACATTGTCCTCGGCGTCTGCGGCGGAATTGCCGCGTACAAAACAGCCGATCTCGCCAGCAAGTTGACGCAGGCCGGCGCGCTGGTCGATTGCATCCTCACCGAATCGGCCACGAAGTTCATCGGGCCGGTGACGTTTGCGGCCGTGACGGGCCGCGCCGCGCTGACCGATGCTGATCTGTGGCGAACGGATGCGCATGTGCCGCACGTGCAGCTGGGCGAGTCTGCCGATCTGACGATCATCGCGCCGGCGACGGCGAACACGCTGGCAAAGTTGGCGCACGGGCAAGCGGATAACATGCTGAGCGTGGTCGCGCTGGCCGCGCGCTGCCCCATCATCCTGGTACCCGCGATGGATGGCGGCATGTGGTCAAATGCGGCCACGCAGGCCAACGTCGAGACGCTTCGCCAGCGCGGCTTTAATGTCTGTGGACCGGCCATGGGCCGCATGGCGTCAGGCCTGGTCGGCGCAGGGCGGATGGAGGAACCGGCTGACATTCTAGGCTTTGCGCGCGTGGTGCTGGGTAAACGAAGCGCGTTTAGCGGCCAAAAGATCGTCGTCACAGCGGGCGGCACCCACGAAGCGATCGATCCGGTGCGCTTCATTGGCAATCGATCGTCGGGCAAACAGGGCTTCGCCATCGCGCAGGCGGCGATCGATCGGGGCGCAGACGTGACGCTGATCGTGGGGGCGTCGGCGCTGCCCACGCCCTTTGGCGTCACGCGCATCAATGTGGAATCGGCGCAGCAGATGTGCGAGGCGGTGTTGGCCGCGTCTCGCGAGGCCGATGCGTTAGTCATGGCGGCGGCCGTGGCTGATTTTCAAGCCGCGTCACAGGCCGATCAGAAGATCAAGAAAACCAAAGATACGGTTGATTTGGAAGTGAAGCTGGTTCGCACACCCGATATTTTGCAGGCGGTGAAAGAGCAGCGAGAGAAAACGTCGGGGCCAAGAGTGACGATCGGGTTTGCGGCCGAAACGCAAAATTTGTTGGCAAACGCCACGAGTAAACTTCACAGCAAAGGGCTTGATCTGATCATCGCGAATGATGTATCGGCCTCGGATGCCGGGTTCGCCGTCGACACCAATCGAGTGACGCTGCTGGACGCAGGCGGCGGCGTGGAGCCGCTGCCCATCATGAGCAAGGCGCAAGTGGCCGAACACGTGCTCAATCGGCTGGCCGCCTTGCTGAAGTAGGTAGGGTTGCAGCCCGTAGAGTCATGTTGCAGCACATTTCAGCGTAGTATATAATTTAGACGTGCTGAACACCTGCTGTGGCAAAGAATGATACACTTGTCACCTGCCAGCAGGCCTCGACACTAGCCCTGACACCGGAGACGCACACTCTATGAAGAAGATCCTGGTCGTCGACGATGATCCTGATATCTGGAAAATTCTGGGGACGTTTCTGCGCGAATCCGGCTACGCGGTCTTCTCGGCCGCATCCGCGGTCGAGGGGCTGCGCGTGCTGTTCAATGAGCGCCCCAACCTGATTCTGCTCGACGTGATGATGCCGGGCATGGACGGCTGGGAAATGGCCGCCCGCGTGCGCGAACTCTCGGACGTGCCGATGATCATGGTTTCGGCCAAAGACAGCGAAGTGGACAAGCTGCGCGGCTTCAACCTGGGCATCGACGACTATGTGACCAAACCCTTCAGCCTGATGGAACTGGCGGCCCGCATCGAGGCCGTGCTCAATCGGGCGGAGAAGGCCCGCCAGAGCAACACTCAGCGGCACTATGTCTTCGGCGATCTCACGATCGATCTGGATCGGCGGCAAGTCATGCGCGCCGAACACCCGATCGATCTCACACCGACCGAGTTCCGGCTGTTGCAGTGTCTGGTGGAGAATGCCAACACGGCGGTCTCAGAGGCCCGGCTGCGCGAGACGGTATGGGGCGCGCTGCGCGGCATCGACAGTGGCTACGTGCGGCGTTATATCTGGTTCTTGCGCCGCAAACTGGAAGTTGATCCCAGTCATCCGCAGCTGATACGCACGGTGCGCAACTACGGCTACCGGTTGGAAACGGGGCAATCGTAAAGCAAAAGACCCTTCGGGTTTCAGAAACCCGAAGGGTCTTCTCTGTTTACCGCACGCGGCGGGTGAACGTACACAGGCCGTCGCCGTCGCAGTAGAAATCAGGCAGATACATCGACAGCGCATAGCCGCACCGCTCATACAACCGTCGCGCCGGTGCGTAGTGATCGGTGTCCGACGTTTCGATCACTACCCACACACCGTTGCGCTTCGCGATTTCTTCCTCTACGCTCCGCATCAGCGCGCGGCCCACGCCCTTGTTGCGCGCGTGGATCGACGCGCAGATCCAGTATAGATCATAGCCGTTGCTCGATAGTTCACGCGGGCCATAGCACGCGTAGCCCAACAGCCGCCCGTCCTCGCGGCAACTGAGGAAGTTGTAGCCGGAAATCTCCGGGCCTTCGTAATACCCATCGAGCAGTTCACGGACCGTGGAATTCTCTTTTTGATTGAAAACGCCGGCTTCCACCGTCATCGCCAGAATGGCTTCGTCTTCATCCGCCCGCGTCGGGCCAATCTCAAACTCAGGCATGACGTCCACGCCTCCACCAGGCCCATTCGGCGATCTGGGTCGCCATCGCGGGATAATCGTAGCCCGCCACGCGCGCCGCATTGGGGAAGCCCGCATCTTGCGCCAGGCACGGATTGGGATTTACTTCCAGCACGTAGGGCGTCCCGTCATGCACCCGCAGATCGACGCGCGCGTAATCGCGGCAGCCCAGCGCCGAATACGAGCGCCGCGCCACGTCATAGATTCGATCGGCCAGATCCGCGTCGATGTCCGCCGGGCAGATCACGGGCATGGTCTGATATTCCAACGACTCGGGATTCCACTTCGCATCGAAATGACAGAACTGCTGATACGGATCGCTCCAGTTGGCGAAACTGAGTTCCGCAATCGGCAGCGTGTGCAATTCGCCGTTGCCCCACATGCCCACGTTGAATTCACGCCCCACGATGTATTGCTCGACCAGCGCCGGTTGGCGATAGACATCCAGCACGTACTGCACCCGATCGCGCAGCTGCTGCTCATCGAACACCACCGACTCGCGCGTGATGCCCAGGCTGGCGTCCTCGGACACCGGCTTCACGATGGCGGGCAGCGGCACACGATTAGTCTGTTCGGCGCGCGTAAAGACTCGATACGGCGCAGTGGGAACTTCGTTCAATTCCAGCACGTGCTTGGTGCGCGCCTTGTCCAGGCAGCGCTTCAACGACGCCGTCGGCGCACCCGTGTAGTGAATGCCGAGTTTGTCCATGCGCGTGGTGATCTTCACGTCGTCCGTCGCCACGCCGTTGAGGTGCTCGCACAGATTGAAGAACAACAGATCGTTCAGATCAAAGTTCTCGGCCACGCGATCGACATCATCCAGCGTGTGCACAATGTACGTCTCGGCATCGAAGCCCGCCAGGCACAAATTGTGTGCCAGCCCTTTGGCCGTATCGATTGTTTCCAGATCGGTTTCCAGATCGCGCGCGTCGCCGCGATTCAATTTTTCCACGGCGCTGTAACCCACCAGCACCTTGCCGGGCCGCGCGGGTGTCACCTGGCGACTTCGCCGCCGGGCCGATGTTGCCCGCCGCGTGCGCGGCTCAGCCCGGAGCGGGCTATACGTTTTGACTGCTAACATGGCAGCCTCCTTAATCGGGTACTAGCGCCTGTTGCTTCGCGCCGGCACCCACGAGTACTCTTGCCGCATGATCCGGGCCGGCAGATCGAGCTGCAAGCCCATGCGGCGCATGGCGGCTTCCAACACGCTGTACACCAGATCCGCGTGCGTCCAGCCGTTGGCCTGCGCCATCAGGGTCAGATCACTGATCGGCGTGATGCCGGGCAGCGAGTTGATCTCCAGAATGTACGGGCGGTTGTTGTCGTGCCGATCGAGCCGGAAGTCCACTCGCGCAAAATCCAGCGTCTCCGTCACGCGCATCGTTTCCACCGTCAGGCGGCGCAGCTCGTCGGCCAATTCGGCGGGCAGCGGCGCGGGGCAGTGATATTTGTACGCGTCGGCCTGATCGACCTTCAACGCCGAGCCGTACACCGGCACGCCCGTGTCTTCATACAGTTCATTCGCCAGCATCGAAATGGGGAAGATGTGCAGATCGGGCCAGTTGCCCACCAGCCCCACTGTGACATCATTACCCTCAATGTATTGCTCCACCAGCACCGATTCGTGATAGCTGTTCAGCAAATAAGCGACCTGCGCCCGCAGTTCGCTTTCATTCCGCACGATCGATTTCTCGCTGATGCCTTTGCCCGTGCCTTCACTGTTGGGCTTGGCAAACAACGGATACCGACCGGCCAACCGCGCTTCGATCGGATCATCAGCGCTGAAAAATTCCTGGAACGCGGGCGTCGGCAAGCCGTAATACGCCAGAATGCGCTTGGTCATCGCCTTGTCCAGCGTCAGGGCCAGCGTCATCACTTTGGAGCCGGTGTACGGCACGCCCAGCATTTCTAGCAGCGCGGGCACTTGCGCCTCGCGCGCATCGCCGCGAAAACCTTCGCAGGTGTTGTAGCACAAATCGACGTTCAGATCCTTCAGGCGCGACACCAGACCGGTGTCGCCTTCCATCGGGAAGACTTCGTGGCCGCCCGCCCGTAAGGCCTCCGCATAGGCCGCCACATTGCCCGGATGATCGAGTTCGTACAGGGCGTCGTGCGGCGCATTCGGATCAGGCTGCGGCGCATTTTCGGCCAGGTTGTAGAGGAGGGCGATTCTCATGCCGCACCTCCCGCCTGGCGCAAGATAAGACTCGAAGGATCTGCCTCGCTGTTCACTATTATGCTCCTTATAGGTGGAGGGCAAATTGGCAATTTGCCGCTACTCCACTTCGTGATTGATCTTTTCGGCAACTTGTACGTCGGTCAACAACGGCCGATCGGCTGTGCCGATGCCCAGCGGCTGCCACTTGCCCGGATCGGCATTCAAGCGATGCTGTTCCGCGCCGCGCAAATGCGTCTCGCTGAAACCCGCCGGTTCGATGGTCATGCGCTCGCCTTCCAGCAAGCCCAGCACACCGCTCTGGCCCGGCTCCAATCGCTTGCGGGCCTGCGCGTCCAGATAATCGATGGCGTGCGCATCGTAATCCGCCGGCTCCGAATACGTGGTCATGAAGCCCTCGTAGTTGCGCAGCACGATCTTGCCGGGCGCCTGCGATACCACGTAGTTGGGCATGACGGGAATCTTGCCGCCGCCGCCGGGCGCATCGACGATATACAGCGGTACGGCATAGCCGCTGGTGTGGCCGCGCAGGCCTTCCATGATCTCGATGCCCTTCGACACCGACGTGCGGAAATGCCCCGCGCCTTCCACCAGGTCGCACTGATACAAATAGTAGGGGCGCACGCGCATCTTCACCAGCTCATGCACCAGCTCGCGCTGGATGTGCACCGAATCGTTGATGCCCGCCATCAGCACGCTCTGATTGCCCAGCGGCATACCCGCCCGCGTCAACCGATCGCAGGCCGCGCGCAGTTCCGGCGTAATTTCGCGCGCGTGATTGACATGGATGTTCATCCAGAACGGGTGATACTTCGCCACCATGTCGCAGAACTCTTGATCGATCCGCTGCGGCATAAAGACCGGCACGCGGCTGCCGATGCGGATGATCTCAATGTGCGGAATCTCGCGCAGACGGGCCAGCAATTCTTCCAACAGCTTCGGCGCCAGCGTCAGCGGATCACCGCCGGACAGCAGCACATCGCGGACCTGCGGCGTGCGCTTCAGATAGTCGATGGCCGCGTCCCACTCCGAGCGCTTGAACGTCGCCGTCGAATCGCCGACGATGCGGCTGCGGGTGCAGTAGCGGCAGTAGGACGCGCACTGCGTGGTGACCAGGAACAACACCCGATCGGGATAGCGATGCACCAGACCCGGCACCGGGCTGTGACGATCCTCGGCCAGCGAGTCTTCCATCATCGACTCGAACTTGTCCAGTTCGCGCGCGGTGGGAATGACCTGCCGGCGCACCGGGCAGTGAGGGTCGTCGGGATCGATCAGGCTGGCAAAATACGGCGTAATATCCACGCGAAACAGCCCTTTGGTGTTCAGGGCCTGCTGCTCGCTGTCGGTCAGGTGAATGACCTCGCCCAGCTCTTCCACGGAATTCAGGCGATGGGCCAGCTGCCAGCGCCAGTCATTCCATTTTTCGTCAGGCACGTCGTACCATTTGGGCGCGCACGTGCGGGTGATTGGTTGATTACTCATTGTCTTGCCTCATTAGATTCGTGCAACCCATCAATCAGACACACTACGCCAATGTTATCGCACGGTATTTTACCGTACTTCAGTACAATAATCAGTAAAAAGACGGTGAAACTTTAACGGACGGATCGGTTTGGTGAAAGAACGGTGAAATGCCCAATCGAGGTTCACATCATGGATGCGGCCCGCAGCCGCACGGGACAACAAAGAACCGCCCATTGAGGCGGTTCTTACTCGTTACTCATCACTTGTCACTCATCATACTCCCGGCAAATCCAGCATATACCCGTGTCCGCGCACCGACTGGATGTAATCGCCCTGCGCGTTGAGGCCCAGTTTCATCCGCAGCAGCCGCACATGTGCCTTCAGCAAGTCCTGGGCCTCGCTCTGGCTACCATCGTAGCCCCAGACTTCGCGCAGCAGCTGCTGATAACCCACCACTTTGCCCTCGTGCTGCGCCAGCACATACAACAGCTGATACTGCACCGGCGGCAGCGATACCCAGCGCTTCTTCTTAAAACGCGCCCGCTTCCGCGCCGGATCGATCACCAGTTCGCCGATGCGGATGAGGTGCTCCACCGGCCGCCGGGGACGAATCAGGGCTAACGCCGCCGCCACCCGCTTGCGATCGGCCACGGTAGGCCGCACCGACGAGACCTTAACCGGCACGATGACGGGCCAGTGGCCGGTGCTGCTGAGTACATTCAACAAGGCGCGCGGCTGTTGATTCAACAACACCCGATCGATGATCAGCAACTCCAACTGCTGCTCTTCGCCCAGCAGGCGCGCGGCCACCGTCAGATCGTCGGCCACCAGGCACATCACGCGCTCGGCGGCCAGGGCTTGCGCCCAGCGGGCAGTAACTCGCTCGGCAGCAATCACCAGCACATGCGGACGACGTCGTTTGGGGCCAGCAGCCAGATCAGCCATAGAAGCCTCAGTTCACAATGCGTGATGCTCAACGCACAATGTAGATGCTAACAATCAGAGTATACTCTGATTCCGCGTCAGTTCCAATTGGAAGTCGCGATCATTCGGTGTACAATTCCGGGTGTTTCATTGTTAATTGTGCATCGAGCATTGATCCCATGCCTACACCCATTCAACACATCATTATTGCCGAACAGTTGCTAAGCGACGCGACGCTGCCCGCGTCGCTGCGTGATGAACTGCGCGCCCAGCGCGGCGCGTTTCTCTTTGGCAATACCGCACCCGATGTGCAGGTGGTCTCCAATCAACTGCGCGAAGCCACCCACTTCTTTCAAATCCCGTTCGACTCGACGCCGCAGCCACATCAGACTTTATTCAAGAAGTTTCCGGTTCTGGCTCACGCCCCATCGCTCCCGGCCGCCCACGCGGCCTTCATCGCCGGGTACGTCTGCCATTTGTGGCTGGACATCATCTGGGTGCGCGACATCTATCTGCCCGCCTTCGGCCCGCACGCCCGCTGGGACACGATGCGCGATCGACTGCTATTCCACAACATCCTGCGCGCATGGTGCGATCAAAACGATCAAGCCCGACTCAACGCCGACACTGGCGCGATTCTGGCGACCGCCCAGCCGCGCAAATGGCTGCCCTTCACTGCCGATGCCTATCTGCGTGAATGGCGTGATCTATTGGCGGTACAGTTCCAGCCCGGCGCGGCGATTCGCACCGTCGAGGTCTTTGCCGCCCGCAACCGGGTGGCCCCGGAAGAATTTCATCGCGTGCTAGGTTCGCCCGCTGAACTCGATCGCTTGATCTTTGCCCACGCTACGCGCGAGAAGATCGAAGCCTTTTATCGCACCGGGCATGACGACATGGCGCAGTTGATTGTGGACTACTTTGGCGATTAGTGATTGGTCAATCGGTAATCGGTCGATTGGTAACCAATTCGCCAGTCAACCAATCACCAATTTACCAGTTGACCAATTTACCGATCGACTACTTACTACTCTCGGAGGCGACCCTATGACGAACTCCACTCCCAAACGCGCGCTCGTTCTTTCCGGCGGCGGCGGCCGCGGCGCCTTTCAGGTCGGCGTGATCGAGCAACTCGAATCGATCGGCTGGAAGCCCGACATCATCATCGGCACGTCCATCGGCTCGATGAATGCCGCCGTCTACGCCACAGGCGGTCTGCCGCGCCTACGGTATATGTGGGAATCGATCCGCACGCGCGATATGCAGCGGGTGCTGCGCCGGCCGCCGTGGCACAGCTTATTCGATCGGACCCCGTGGAAACGCACGCTGGAGAAGTATGTACCCGAGCACGAGTTGGCTCAGGTCAAACAACCGCTCTACATGGTCGCCACCGACATCACCACGGGCCATCCCACGGTGTATACCAACGGCGAAAAACCGGCGCGCAACAAAGGGCTGTATCAAAAAGTCGGCGCGTTGAACCACGCTCATTTGCTCGCCAGTTCCAGCATTCCCTACCTTTACGAATCCATCCCGGTCGAGGGCAACCAGCACTGGGACGGCGCGGTCATGTATAATTCGCCCCTGCGGCCCGCCATCGACGCGGAAGCGGACGAGATTTTGATGGTGCTGCTATCGCCCTATCACAAACTCGAAGAGAACGATCCGCTCCCGATGGTGCAGCGCGCTGCGCTGCCGCCACAGCCGCCGGGGCTGATCGGCTCGATCGGCTACGTGCTGGACCTGGCGCTGATCGGCACGTTCGAGAACGACTTTGAAGAGCTGCGCAAAGTCAATCGGCGGGTGCATCAGGGCCATCAGGCCGAGGCCGATCACCGGGAAGTGCGCGCGGCCGTCATCGCGCCCAACGATTGGATCACGCCGCTGGACATCATCCGCTACCGGCCCGATCGAATCCGCGCCCTGCGCGAACAGGGGCGGCTGGCGACGCAGGCCACGTTCAAGCGTATCGAACGGCTGGGCTGGGATTCGTTGTATGGGGTGGATGAGTAGGTTAGTAAATTAGTAGATTCGTAAATTAGTCATCGCTATACCGATCTACCAACCTACTAATCTACTACTCTACCAATCTACTAATCTACCAATTCCTAATTTACTAACCACAGGAGCCATCATGAACATTCTCGTTACCGGCGGAGCAGGCTACATCGGCAGTCATGTCGTGGAAGAACTGTGCAACGCCGGCGAAAAAGTCGTCGTCTTCGATAATCTCTATACCGGCCACCGCGAAGCAGTGGATGCGCGCGCCGAATTTGTGCCGGGCAATCTGGCCGATGCCAACGCCGTGAAGCAGGTCTTTGACACGCACCTCTTCGACGGCGTGATGCACTTCGCCTCGTACACGCTGGTCGGCGAGAGCATGCAAAAGCCCTTCCTCTATATCGGCGACAACGTGACCAATGCGCTGAATCTGCTGCGCGCGATGGTCGATCACGACGTGAAGCGCTTCATCTTGTCGTCCACGGCCAATCTGTTCGACGATCCACTCAAGATGCCCATCGACGAGAAGGAACGCATCGTGCCGGGCAGCCCGTACGGCGAGTCCAAATTCATCATCGAGCGCCTGCTGCACTGGATGGATCACATCTATAATTTGCGCTTTGCGGCGCTGCGTTACTTCAACGCGGCCGGCGCGTCGCCGACGGCCAATCGGGGCGAAGATCACGCCATCGAGACGCACCTGATCCCGCTGGTGCTGCAAACAGCCTTGGGCATTCGCGAAAAGATCATGATTTTCGGCGACGACTATCCCACGCGCGACGGCTCGTGCATCCGCGATTACATCCACGTCAACGATCTGGCGCAGGCGCACATCCTGGCGCTGAAGGCGCTGGACAAGGGCAGCCGCACCTACAACCTGGGCAACGGCGAAGGCTATTCGGTGAAGGAAGTCATCGAAGCCGCGCGCAAGATCACGGGCCTGCCTATCAAAGCCGAAGTCGGCCCGCGCCGACCGGGCGATCCCGCGATCCTGATTGCGGGCAGTGAGACCATCAAGCGCGAACTGGGCTGGCAGCCGCGTTTCGCCTCGATCGAAAGCATCATCGGCACGGCGTGGGCGTGGCATCAAGCGCATCCCAAGGGCTATCAGTCTTGACGATCGACTATCGCGACGCGCACGACATCGATCTCGATCAACTGGCAACACTCTTCGATGCGGTCGGCTGGCAGCGGCGCACGGCCAACCGCGTCCGATTGGCGCAGTTGGTTGACGGCTCGTTGTGGGTGGTCTCGGCGTGGGAGGGCGATGTGCTGGTCGGCTTTGCGCGCGCGATTTCCGACGGAGCATTCAACGCCTACATCAGCACTGTGGCCGTTTTACCGGCGTATCAAAAGCGCGGCATCGGGCGCGAGTTGGTGCGCCGTCTGGTCGAGAATCGCGACGGCATTCAGTTTGTGCTGCACGCCAACGATCGCGCCTATCCCTTCTATCTGCACATCGGGCTGGATTTTCAGCCGTTTGACAACGTGCTTGCACGTCCTCGTCGGCACTGACTGCTTCTATGAGTGATGCGACTGAACCGAATAAATCGAATGAGTCAGGATCTGTTTGGCAGCAACTAGACACCTTGCTGACTGACGCACAGACACGCCCCACGCCTCTCACACCTCAAGAAGTCGTGTCGAACATTGAGGCCGTCGTACAAGACGCGGAGCAGACACGTGTGCGACAGCAGCGACAACGGCGTTTGTTTGTGGTGTCGATAGTCCTGGTACTCACCATCGGCTTTATAGCTATCGTTTACAATGTTCTTGTTGAAGAGCTAAGGCGCGGGACAGACGAGATAAAGCACGGGCTCAATGAAATGGTTGCGGATCATCCGGTCACATACACCATGCCCGCCGCTGCGCAAATCATCGATCAGTACACCAGTAAAGCCGACTGGTTTGGCGATTTCGACTACTGTGCAACTTTCCGGGTCCCAGATGCAGAGTATGACCAACTGCTTCTGAATGGATTCAATTGGATTTACAAGGGACGCGGCAGTACAACACCTACGCCACATGTACCTGAGTGGCGGCAAGGGCCTCTGACAAACGTATCTCTTGCGAACAGTTGCCTGGGAGGTCTAAAACCTGGGTTGCGTGGTTCCACAATCTATCGCTACCTGTTTGAGGAAGGTGAGGGCTGGCAGAGGCTATTGATCATCGATGAAAAAGAAAAGATCATCTACTACTATCGCGGCAGTTGGTAGTTTCACCGACCCATCATGCGCATCGTACTCAACGGCTGGTTCATCGATCAACCTCATACCGGCAGCGGTCAATACACGCGGCAGTTGCTGTATCAGTTGCCGCGCATCGCGCCACAGCACGAGTACGCGCTGATCGTGCCACATCGCAACTCGTTTGAAGTCGTCGATGTTGACGCCAACACCAACCTCCAACTTCTAACCTCCAACTTCCAATTTCAAATTTCCAACTACCGCAAAGTCCTGTTCGAGCAAGACCTAATGCCGCGCGCCGCGCGCGCCTGTCAGGCCGACGTACTGCACGTGCCCTACTGGGCGCCGCCGCTGCGTTCGCCCGTGCCCATCGTCGTCACCATTCACGACATCATTCCGCTAATGCTAAAAGAATATCGCGGCGGGCCGCTGGTCAACGCCTATACAGGATTGGTCAGCGCGGCCGCGCGGGGCGCGACGTTGATCCTGACGGATTCCGACGCCAGCCGCCACGACATCATCTCCCGATTGAACATATCAGCCGAGCGCGTGCGCACGATCTATCTGGCGGCCGATCCGAAGTTTACGGATCGAGTTGATCCCATCGACTATGCCGCGCTGCGAAACAACCACGATCTGCCCGAAGACTATGTGCTGTACCTGGGCGGCTTCGATGCGCGCAAGAATATCGAGGCGGCGCTGCAGGTCTACACCTGGGCGCAGGGCGCACTGGGCGAAAACTACCCACTGGTGATTGCGGGGAAACTACCCGATCGACACGATGCCTTCTTTCACGATCCGCGCGTGATTGCGAAGCAGATCGAAGTGGAAAACGTCGTGCGCTTCATCGGGCCGGTCGCCGAAGAAGATAAAGTGGCGTTGTATCAACAAGCGCGCGCGTTTTTGTATCCTTCGATCTATGAAGGCTTTGGCTTGCCCGCGCTTGAGGCGCTCGCGTGTGGTGTGCCCGTCGTCGGCTCGAATGCTTCATCCATCCCCGAAATCGTCGGCGATGCCGGCATGCTGGTCGATCCGCACGATGCGCGAGCCATGGCGGGTGCGCTGATCGCTGTCTGCACCGAAGATGCGCTGCACGACGAATTGAGCGAACGAGCGCTGAAGCAGGCGGCCAAATTCTCGTGGGAGAAGTGCGCGAGAGAAACCGTGGCGGCGTATGAAGCAGTGACGAGTAACGAGTGACGAGTAAACAGTGGTGCGTGTTGCGTGATGCGTGTATCGAATTTCAAATCAGCAATCATTGAGGGCTTGCTTGGCCTGGTCTTCTTCCTTGTCTACCTGTCTACTTGTCTATCCTCTGTCCTTTCCGCAGACAACGGCGAATTTCAACTGGTCGCATGGAAGTTGGGCATTGCGCATCCGCCGGGTTATGCGCTGTACACCCTCGTCGGTTGGTTGTTCTCGCGCCTGTTTGCGTCACCGGCCTTCGCGCTGAATTTACTTAGCGTCATCCTCGCCTCAATCACGCTGGTCGTCGTCAGCCGCACGGTGCGAACACTGACGCAGTCCACGCTGACGGGCGTGCTGGCGGCGGCGCTATTGGGCACATCCACCACCTTCTGGGCACAGGCGACGACGGCCAACATCCGCATGCCGACGGCGCTGTTCACGGCACTATATGTGAGTCTGTTGGTCGAGTGGGCGCGTAGTCGAGTGGTCGATCAGTCAACCGGTCAACCGGTCAACCGGCCAACCGGTCAACCGGTTATCCCGTTACGCGAAGCGCGTCATCTTGTCATCTTTTCATTCGTCTTCTCGCTCGGCCTCGGCCATCATCTTTCGATCGCTTTTCCGGGCGTTGTCTTCGTCCTCTACATCTTGCTGACCGACCGTACGTTAATCAAACAGCCGCGCCGTTGGGTTGCGCCGTTGATTGCGTTTGGGCTGGGCCTGCTGGTGCTGCTTTATCTGCCGTTGCGCGGCGCGACGGGTGGCACGCTGGCCGATGGCGAAGCAACGGCCTACCTGGTGCAGCCCGATAAATTTCTCGATCACGTGTTGGGGCGCGGCTTCGAGGGCGACTTCTTCTATTTCATCAACACCCGACCGGATTTGTTGCTCGATCGGGCCGCGCTACTGCCCACGCTCTTTACCTTTCAGTTCAACCCGTTCGTGATCGTGCTCGTCCTCATCGGCGCGCTGCGCCTCATTCGCTGCGACTGGCGTTTGGCGTTGATGCTGCTCGGAGGCACGACCCTGCACACTTTCGTCGCCCTCACCTATCGTGCCCCGCAGACGGTGGAATATCTACTGCCCGCGTATGTGCTGCTGGCGATTGTTATCGGTTATGGCCTTCACGCACCGCGCACCACGCACCACGTATTACGAATTACGCATTACGCACTACTTGCTGCGTGCGGCGTGTTGATCGTTCTTCAATTCGCCAACAACTTCCCTTCATTCAATTGGCTGCGCCAGAACGACGACACCCGCGCCTATGCTGAATCGCTGTTGAACGACGCGCCCCCCAACGCGATTATTTTGTCCAACTGGCACTGGGCCAATCCGATGTGGTATCTGCAACAAGTCGAGGGCGTGCGCCCTGATGTCGAGGTGCAGTATGTCTATCCACGTGGCGAGACGCTGGCGCAGTCCTACCTGAACGCCATAGATGCGGGCTTGAAAACCAATCGGCCCGTCGTCACGAACATGGCCTTCCTCGCTGAGTTCAACGCCAGCCCGTATTTCTTCGCGCCGATCAGCGCTGAGGCGTATCAGGTCTGCGCCACGCCGTGTCCGCTACCGCGTGTGCCCGTTGCGACTGTCAACGCCGATTTCGATCAGCGCTTCAATTTGATCGGCTATCACTTGAGCCACACGGCCACTACCGCCGGCGAGCCGGTGACGATACTGGTCGCCTATCAGGTAGAGCAATCACCCGATCGCGATTACAGTTTCTTCGTGCATCTGGTCACACCCGACGGCAGTGTGATCGGTCAAGCCGACTATACCGTGGCGACCACCCGCTATCAGGCCGGCGACACGTTTGCCGTGCGCTTCGCCGTCGCACCGCTGGCCGATGTGCCGCCCGGCGATTACACGCTGATGGCCGGCGTTTATTCGGGTGCGGCGCCGTTGAAGTCAAATGGCGCAGAACGAATCTCTCTTGGGCCACTGACTGTGCAGGCGGCTACTCGCCTGATCACCGCCAAAGGAATCGACCTGGCAGGCGGCATTACCTTCGTGGGATCAACCGCCTCGATCAACGGCGAGCTTCATCCCGGCGATCGGCTCACACTCGATCTGAACTTCATCGCCACGCGACCAGTCCTGCGCGACTACGTCGTCTCGGTGCAGCTGACGGGCAAAGGCTGGCGCGTCAGCGATGATAGTGTGCCCGCCCTCGGCGCAATTCCAACCTTAAAGTGGATCGCCGGGTCGCAGATCGCCGATCGGCACGTGCTGAGAATCCCCGCAGACGCCGCGCCCGGCCCGGCGACGATCAGCGTTATCCTGTATGACTCGTTTACACAAGAGCCGCTGCCGTTGCTCGACGCGGAGTTGATCAAGCAGGGGCAAAGTATTCCGATCGGAACATGGAATGTGAAACCGTAAGAGATGCGGCCTCAGATCGAATCGATCCGAGGCCGCACCGCTTCAACCGGCTTCAGCCAGTATTCTATTTTTAGCCGTCGATTTCAATCGATGACTATTTCCTCATCAACGGCAAATACAACTGCTTCGCCGCCGCGATCAGCGTCACATCGTTGGGGATGCCGGCGTGCATGTTGTAGTTGCGCACACGAATGCGCGGGCCGCCGCCGTCTTCCGACACCAGCCCTTTCACCGTGATCTTGTCGAATACCTTGAACGAATCCCACACGCCGTTGTAGCCGTCCAGGAAGGCGCGCACCGGGCCACTACCGTCGTCCACCATCACGTATTCAGGACCTTTCGCCGTGATCGTACCCGTGATCTGCGTCAACCAGCCTTGATTCTGCTCGAGCGCCGCCTGCGCCGTGGTGAACGGCAGCGGGGCCGGCTCGATGTTGTTTGTCGGCGTGATCACCTGCACTTGCTCGGCTTCAAAGAACTCCACTTCCGTGTCGCCCTGATAGATGCCCACCGTGCCCAGCACGCGCACAACCGCGCCGCGCGCATACTGCGTGGCGCTGATGTCGCCGGCTGGCGCGTGGATGGTCATGCCGCCCGTTTCATCTTCCACGTACAGCACGTTGAAGAACTCGCCGAAGGCCGCGGTGATCTTGCCTTCGATCCACACCAGCCGATCGAGTTTGTCCGGCTGATTGACCGTCGTGTAGGCGCGGGCCTGCGCGATGGTTGACTTTTGAACGGGCGTGCCCAGCAGCCACATCACCGTTTGCAGGTTGAACAGTTCATTCTGCTTGCCATCGCCGGCGGTGTAGGCAAACGTGCCAAAGCCGTCATTGCTATCGCCATACAGCATGATGCGGCCGCCGCCATTGGGCAGTTGCGTCACCGCCGCCATCGGCAGCGGAATCGCACCTGCGGGCTGCGGGTTGGGATAGGTCCACGTCGGATTGTAGATGTAGGCATCGGCCTGGTTGTCAGCGTCCGTGTTGTTCGTGTGATAAGGATTGTGGTAGAAGTCGCTGCTGTAGCCCGCGTCCAGGTCGCCCTGCACCACAATCTGCACGCCCGGCGTGCCCGCTGTGATGGGCTGCGTAACCAGCCGCCCGCGAACCGAACTGAGACTCCACGACGCCAGCGACTCCACGTTGACGCCGATGCTGGTGGCGGTCTTTCCGGGGAAGTCACCCCATTCCACGCCAAAGACGTAACCGTTGTTGCTGTTGCCGTCGATCACTTCGTCGTCGTTGAGGCGCATGTTGATCTGAGCGCCGGTGCGCGTCTCGATCCGATCGACGATGGCATTCAACCGATCGGCCACGGTGTTGGCCCATGCGACTTTGCCGGTGTAATCGGCCAGACCGCAGATCCACAGGCTGCCGCCCGTCGCCGCATAATCGGCAATGGCGTCGAGTTCGGCGGCGCTGTAAGCCGTCTCCGGCGCGGTAATGACGAGCAGTTTCACCGTGTCGGTGTTGAGCGTCGACAGCGTGAACGGCGTCAATTGCTTGAGCACGTTGTAGCGGTGATCCGACAGGTCTTTGACGAACATCCGCATCTCGCGGCCGGCCGCATTGACGTTGCCGTGCGCAGCATCGATCAGGATAAGGGGCAGATGCTCGTCGGTCACATCCATCACCGTGGAGCGCGCGTTGTCTTCCAGATTGTCGCCGGCCGGCGTGCCGCTGATCTGCGCCGTGATCGTGACCGGGCCGGTCACCACCGGCTGCCACGAAATGCTGGCATAGCCATCCACACACGGGCCTTTCACACAGGCAGGCGCCGTGGTGGTCAACACTTGCGGCGCAAGGTTGGGGATGTAGAAGGTCACGGTGACCGTCTGCGTCGTCGCCATGCGATTGGTCACGCGCGCCGTGATCAGGCTAGGATTGTAGATCGAAGCAATGGTCGGTTCGATAACCAGATCGGTCAGCGACACATCGATCGCGCCGTGCGCCCAGATCGGTGACGACACACTGCGATCGCCGTCGGGCTGCGTGACCTTGACGTAGTAGTAGTGCTCGCCGGGCGTCACCGGCACGATCGGCTGCCAGACAAACGTGGACGAAGCGAACTGCGTTTGAGTCACAATTTCGCCGCCAAACGTAATCAACTGCACCGATACGCTGCCTTCAGTATCGGGATCGTTGCCCGTCACTTCGAAGGCCAGCGAGCCAGTGTTGGTGATGTCGCTGCCCATCCACAGGCCATTGGCCTTCAGGCCCAGTGCGAAGTTCTTGTCTTCCGTCGCAAAGGTGCGGCGCGCCTGCAAAGCCGCCATGAGATCGGCTTTGGTCAGGCTGGTCAGCCACACGCCGGTGCGGTGATCGGTGTTGCTGCCCCAGTATGGCGAGTGGGTGTCCGCGTTGTTGGTCGCGCCGATCTTCCAGCCGTAATCCAGCGAGCGGATGTATTCGTCTTC
>JAUQXD010000338.1 GCA_030834835.1 Thermoflexales bacterium
GCGATCCGCTGGGGCTGTTCTGTATTGGCGCCTCGGCTTACGAAGGCATCGGCGGCGGCGTGCAGGTCTGCATCACCAAGGAAGGCGCGTCGTTCTGCGGCGAGGTGGGCTTTGGCATGGGCGTGGACGTGGGCATCGACAGCGGCGGGCTGGAGCCGCCCGGCTCCGAGATCGGTGTGGATGTCAAAGTGGGACTTGGCCCGCTCAGCGCCGGACGCAACATCAAGTTTGACGACTGCGGGCTGGATGGCGCGTACAAGGCGGCTATCGGGCCGGTCACTTACGAATGGGACAATAACGGTAATTTTACCAAGATGGGCGGGCAGCCGACCGACATCGTCAATGCGCCGGAGTGGTTGTTGAAGAGCGGCAAGGTGTCGCTGCAGGCTAAGCTCTATGGCAAAGTTTGCACGCAGGGCAAGTGGGAGCATGCGGAGGCGGTTGCACCGTATCTGATCGAGATACAGCAAACTCCGTGCGTGACGAGGTGATTGTCACGCACGGAGTTTTTGTTGAGACCGACCGTCAAGCCCGGAGGCGTAGCAATTCATCGATTGCTCTAATGCAATTACAGCACCAACTCGACCCCGCTTAAACTCTGCCGCATTCTCGATCGTGCCCGATTCAACCGCGACTTCACTGTACCCAGATTGCTGCGGGTCACGTCGGCGATTTCTTTGTAGCTCATGCCCTGCACATCACTCAACACCAGCACGATGCGTTGATCGGCGGGCAGCGCGGCGATGTGCTGCTGCAACAGTTCAGCCAGTTCGTGACGCTGGGCCACCGTCTCCGGGCTGTCGTCAGTCGCAGGCAGATCAAACTCGCGGTCATCGTCGGCTTTGGTCAGCTGCGTAAACGGCACGGCCGGTCGCCGCTTCTGATAGCGGAGCGCGTCATAGCACACGTTAGAGGCGATGCGATACAGCCACGCATAGAAAAAGCCGGTGTGAAAGTTGCGGATATGCCGATAGGCCAGGATGAAGGCTTCCTGAGTAGCGTCGGCTGCGGCGGCCTCATCGCCCATGATGCGATACGCCAGGTTATAGACGCGGTCTTGATGCATCAGCACCAGCGAGTTGAACGCCTCCAGATCGCCGCGGCGCGCCGCCTGAACGAGCGTGTCCTCATCGGTCTGCGGACGAAATAGTTGAGACTCGGTAAAGTAAGGTTGGCTCAAAGCGTGTGCCATCTATAGCCTCGTCTGTTCGAAATAACCCGCGCGTGCAGCGGGCGTTATTCTTCGTTCAAGAAACGCTTGATCACGGACACATATTCAGCCAGTTTCGCAATCGACGCTACGTGGCCCGACCCGTGAAACGTATGCGCACTGGCCTGCGGATGCAGCGCCTTCAGCGCTGCGCGGGCCGGCGCTTCCGCGATCGGATCGTTGTCGCCTTCCAGAATCAAAATGCGGCCCGGCCAGTCTGCCAGATCGTCCGGAGTAAAAGCCGAACTCGCGTCAAAATCAGTGGCGGCTTGATACCGGCCGATCAAATCGGCTTTGCTCAACCGCGCGATCATCTCGTTGGAATAAGCTTCCCAGAATGGAATCTGTTCTGGCGCATCTTTCAGCGATTTTCGAGTCGCGCCTTTGAGCATGAAACGGATCACGCTCATCGGCAGTAGTCGCAGCAGGGTAATCACGCGGCGGTTGGCGGCCGCCCGATCGACTTTCGGCCCCCCGGTGTGCGACAACACCAGCGACTCCACCCGCTGCGGATAACGGCGAACCAGCCACTGGGCCACCATGCCGCCGTATGATCCGCCCAGCACGTGCACCCGTTCGATGCCTTCCGCATCGAGTAGGGCAGCAAGGCCGTCCACCAGTTCACGCATGGTCGTGATCTCAAACGGATAGTCTGGCGCGACGACACGATAGTCGTTCTCAAACGCTTGAATATGCTGAAACGACATCTCCCCGAAACCCAGCAGGCCGGGCAGGATGAGCAGCGTGACAGGTCCACGTCCGGCCACGAGATAACTCCACCGCACGCCGCGTACGGTTGTCTGCCTGAGCGGGTGAGTGTCCCGGAACTTCAGGAGTTCGTCGACGGCGGCGGGCGGCGTATGTTGAAAATAGCGTTCGACAGCAAGCTGGTTTTGCATGGCACGACTTTCTCCCCAACATTAAGGGCCGATACTTGATTCATCTGGCGTGAGCAACCGGGTGAGCGTGGCGAACAAATCGGCGGCCGGATAGCCCTTCAGCAAAACCAGATCGGCCGGCGTCATTTGCAGGGCGTGCTGCTGGCTGATGTGATCGACCAGCACCACCAGTCGGGTAGTGGTCGCTACCGCCTTCACTTGTTCCAACACAGACCCGGCCTCATCACGCAACAAATTGACATCCAC
>JAUQXD010000339.1 GCA_030834835.1 Thermoflexales bacterium
TGAGTTTTCTGCTGGGCTGCGTGGCGGCCATCGATTTTCCCGCGCAGCAGGCCTTCATCGGCGATCTAGCCGGCATGTCGGAAGTGCGCAAGGCCATCGTCGTCAACGCCATGATCTTGCAAGTCGGCCGCATGCTTGGCCCGGCGCTGGCCTTCCTGCTGAACGGGCTGAGTTTCATCGCCGTCATCATCAGCCTGTTGTTCGTGCGATCACATCAGGCGCGGTCGCCGAATAAAGGCAGTGTGCTCAGGGCGGTATCCGAAGGTCTGCGCTTTATTCGCAGCCAACCGCGCATTCAAGATGTTATTTCGTTTTCGGTGCTGGTGGCTTTCTTCGGCATCTCACTGCTGAATTTCTTTCCGTCCGTGGCCGACGAAGTGCTGCACGGCGACGCCCAAACGCTGGGGCTGCTGCTGGCCTCATCGGGCGCGGGCGCGTTGATCAGCACGCTGATCGTGACGCCGTTGCTGCAAACGCGCCGCCGGTTGGGCCGCGTGCTGGCCCTGTGCGTGATGTGGTCGGGCACGTGGTGGATGCTAGGCTCGTTCTCGCGCGATGTGCCGCTGACCATGCTCTGCATCTTTACCGGCTCGTTGGCGACGCCGACCGTGTTCACGACCTCTAACGGGTTGCTGCAAACGATGGCGCCGCCTCAGATGCGGGGCCGTTTGCTGTCGGCCTTTGTGCTGGTGAGTTTTGGCATTCAACCGGTCTCGTCGCTGCTGATCGGCTTCGTGGCCGATCACTATGGCACGCCTAATGCGATCCTCGTCAACGGCGCGGCGATGATTACGCTAGCGGCGACGCTGCTGATCTTCCGGCGCGGGCTGGCGAGTTGGATACCCTATCCGGTGAGCGAGCCGCACATAAGCGAGCCGGCAGGCTAAGGCTTTGCCTTATAACAGGGCCATCGACCCTTCGACTCCGCGCCGCGCATTCTGAGTGGAATAAACCGGAGTCAAAGAAGCGCGGCTCTCGCTCAGGGTGCAAATGCATGGATCACACTGATCACGTCAACTTGCTGCGCGGCGGCGTCCCGCCCGGCGGTGTGTGGGCGGACTTCGGATCGGGCACGGGCGCGTTCACGCTGGCGCTGGCCGAGTTGATCGGGCCGTCGGGCGTGCTCCATTCGATCAAGCGCGATGAGTACGCCGTGCGCCAACAACAACGTGCGTTTCATGATCGATTTCCCGATCGGCGCGTGCACTATCACGTGGCAGACTTCACCCGCCCGATCGATCTTCCCGGCCTTGACGGGCTGGTCATCGCCAATGCGCTGCACTTTTATCGCGATCCGCTGCCCATCGTGCAAAAGCTAAAGGCGCACCTGAAACCGGGCGGGCGCTTCATCAGCGTGGAATACAACGTGGCGCAGGGCAACACCGCCGTGCCGTATCCGATTGCATATGAACGCTGGCCCGATCTGGCACAGGCGGCGGGCTTTACGCAGACGCAGTTACTGGCAACGCGGCCCAGCCGCTTTTTGACAGAGATTTACTCGGCGTGGGCAACCGTGACTTCGTGAAGTTTTTCCCACTCAAGTAAGCGTCTAAACGCTCATCCGCCGCTCATCTCGCGGGATAAACCAATCCGCTTCATTTAGCGTAGTACTGAACAGGAGATTCACGCCAGGGGAGGACACATGAACGGACTTTATCGACTGCGACTGCTGGGGGCGGCAAGTTTAGGTCTGCTATTGGCAGCCTGTGCCAGCGCACCTGCGCCCACGCCGGTGGCGCAAGTGATCGCCACACCCGCACCCATCGCCATCCAGGTTGCCGCCTCAACCAACACGCCCGCGCCGAGTGCGACGCCGACCTCGACCGCCACACCCACCGCTACGCCAACACCCACGCCTACGCCGCATCCGCTCACGATCCAGTCGATGCGCGAGCGCACCTATCCCGGCAGCGACGTGACAATCGAGCAGGTGTTGACGCCCGGCTCCAACTATCAGCGGTATCTCGCTTCGTATTTGTCGGACGGGCTAAAGATTTACGCATTGCTCACCGTGCCCAACGGCGATCAGCCCGCCACCGGCTGGCCGGTGATCATCTTCAATCACGGCTTCATCCCGCCCGATCAATATCGCACGACCGAGCGCTATGTAGCCTACGTCGATTGGCTGGCGCGCTCGGGCTACATCGTGTTCCGATCGGATTATCGTGGTCACGGCGACTCGGAAGGCGATCCCACCGGCGCGTACGGTTCTACCGGCTACGTGGCCGATGTGCTGAACGCAACCGCTTCGATGGCGCGTTATCCCGCCGCCGATCCCGATCGCATCGGCATGTGGGGCCACTCGATGGGCGGTTACATCACGCTGCGTTCGATGGTCATCACCAACACGATCAAAGCGGGCGTGATCTGGGGCGGCGTCGTCGCACCGTATCCCAATTTGTTCATGCGCCCGACCGCAACGCCCACGCCTGAAGGGGC
>JAUQXD010000340.1 GCA_030834835.1 Thermoflexales bacterium
CGTACTGGAAGCGCCGGGATTTCCGGCCAACGTCTGCGACGACGTGACGCTGATGGTGCTGGTGGACGCGGCCGCGCCGCAGGGCGCCCGGCTTCTCAATCAGTTGAACGGCTATACGCCTGGCGACAGCGATCCCAACAACAATACCACCAGCAATGGCGACGTGTCTGTCCGCGTGACGCGCATCGATCTGCGCACGCAGCGTCGCGTCAGTTGGGACACCTTTGGCTTTGAAGTGGATATCCACAATGCGGGCAACACCGCCGTGCCCGCGCTGCTGACTGACACGCTGCCGGTGAGCACCACGTTCCGACCGGGCAGCGGCAGTTTGCAAACGTCCGTGGGCACAGCCATCACACCCACTCAGATCGATTCGCGCACCATCGTCTGGAATCTCGGCACGCTGCCGGTAGGTTATAGCGCGCAACTCCACTATGCGCTGGACGTCGATCTTGCCGTGGCGCCCGCGACACCGCTCACGCTCTGTGGCACTATCGCGCCCAACGTTCCCGACGATACACCGTGGGATAATACCGCTTGCGCGACAACCTCCGCCGTTAGCCCCGGCCCACACCTGTGGGTGGCGCAGCAGCACGAATGGCGCAACGACTACAACCAGCTGCGCTATGAACTGATCGTCATCAACCCCGGCGATCAGACGCTGACCAACGTGTGGTTGACCGACACCTATCCGCTATCTACGACAATGGACGGCGGCTACGATGTAGCCGCGCTGGCGCAAATCACCGATACCTGGGATATGCCCAATCAGCAGCGCGTCTTCTGGATCGCGCAATTGCTGCCCGGCGAGTACGCGCGCATCTGGATCAACGTCAATCTCGACGCGCCGTTCGATCGGCCGCGCACGTATACCAACACGATCGATTACGTGTCCCCCGGCGGCCCTGCCACCAGCGCGCACGCTGCCACGCTGGGCGAATTCACCAACATCGAACTGCGCGTCAATGCCGGACAGATCGACGTGTGGGGCAATGCGCTGCCCAATGTTGATGTGCGCGTGACCGCCGCCAGCGGCTCGTACACCACCACGACGGGGCAGCCGTGGAGCATGACTGCCTGGAACGTGAACGCGCCCGGCGCGATTAGTCCCGGCGATACACTGACCGTCTCGATTGAAGGGAGCGCCGATTCTCCGATCGTGCTGCACGTTCCCGCGCCCTTCGATGCGGCTGCCAACTCGGCCACACGCCAGATCTACGGGCAGGTCGATTCACTAAACGAAGCAACGCTCGATCTCGCCATGGACTATCTCAACACAACGGTGCAAACCGACAGCGCCGGCCACTTCACGCGCACGCTGCCGATGATGGCGCGCGGCCAGCAGGGCGAGGTGATCTATCGGGTGCAGGACGATGCGTTGACTGTGTCTTATCACGCCAACTTCGCTTCGCTCGATCTGCTGTTGACGGTCAATGCCTCGCACGATTGGATCGAACTCAACTATGAAGTAGGCCACACGTTATGGCTCTCCGTAACGGATGCGCTGGGCAACGTAAAGGCCACCTTGACCGATGTGACGCAGATCGTGCCGGGGTGGGGCGGCAGCACGGGTTACTCCACTAACATCGGCACATGGTCGCCCGGCCAGCCCAATATTGAAGCAGGCGATTGGGTATACGGCGCGCTTGACAACGGCTTCACCAGCACGCTGAAAGCTGGTACGATCACGGGCGTGCTCGATCAACCCAACGCGACGATCACGGGCACACTTGACGTGCCGTGGTTTGACGCGATCCTCAATGCCGGGTGCTGGATCGATGGTGTGCCGGGCCGGATCGACTTCACCGCTGCGTCAAATGGCGGGGCGTACATGTGCGACTTCTCGCCGGAAGTCTTCCGCCCCGGCGACACGATCAGCGTAGAATACGAAGAGCCGACGCGCGATCGGGTGCGCTACGTTTTCCGTGTGCCCGGCCCGGATGTCGGGATCAATCTGTGGACGCAGGCTCAGCCGGCGGCCGGCAGCCGCTACTGGTACTGGATCGAGTATCGCAACGACGGCGACCTGCCCGCGACCGACGTGATCCTCACCGACACGCTGCCCGCCGAGATGACTTACGTCAGCGATGGCGCAGATGTCGCGCCGACGTTTAACGGCCAGGAGGTGATCTGGTCGTTGGGCGCGCTGCCCCC
>JAUQXD010000028.1 GCA_030834835.1 Thermoflexales bacterium
TTCGTAGGTATCGAGCCAGTCGTCCATCGTCATCAGGCCAACTTCGGAATGCTCCAGTGTGTTTCCCCACATTTCGTCGGGTAACGACCGGATCAATTCATAGGTATTGCCGCGCAGCCACTTGAATAGTTCCAGCGCCGCATCGGTGCTTTGCTCGTGATAGCGCAGCGCTGTTGCCCAGCGCATTTCGTCATAGGCTGCGATCTGCGTGCCGGGTTCGGCGATGAAGCGCCGGCCGCGAATGAAGCTATTGGCTTCGCTATCGGTGATGTGAATGACGATCTCATGAATGGTCCAACGATCGGGCGCGGGTTGATACTGCCACATCTCGCGCGGAAAGCGCGCCAAAGCGGCGCTGAGAACTTGATGGGCTTGCCCGTACGACTCGATCTTACGCTGACGTTCCTCGCTGGTAAACATGCGCTCCTCCTGTAAAAAGAGAAACCCCCGACACACTGCGTCGAGGGTTTGAAATTGATCAGCTGCTGATTTAGCGAATGGCCTGCTCGGTGGCCTTATCGAAGAAGTGGACCTTGTCCAGATTCGCCACCATGCGCACGCTGTTGCCGACTTTCGCCTTGGTGCGCGGATCGACACGGGCCACATACGAGTTCTTGCCCGTTAACAGATACAGATAGACCTCGTTGCCCATCAACTCCGTCACTTCCACCTTCGCATTGAGGTTGCCCGGATGGATGCTCTGCGCCACGTACTCGGCGTCGAACAAATCCTCGGGGCGGATGCCCATCGCCACGGCTTTGCCCACGTACGCTTTCAAGCCCTTGGCGCGCTCAGCCGGAATGGGCAGTTGGAACGCATCGCCATCCACCGTCAGATTGTCGCCGCTGCCCTTCACCGTCACGTCGAAGAAGTTCATGGCGGGGCTGCCGATAAAACCGGCCACAAACATGTTGTTGGGATAGTCGTACAGTGTCTGCGGCGAATCGACCTGATGGAGCAGACCATCCTTCATGACAGCGATGCGGGTGCCCATCGTCATGGCTTCGGTCTGATCGTGCGTCACGTAGATGAAGGTCGTCGCCAACTGCTGATGCAACTTGGTAATCTCGGCGCGGGTCTGCACGCGGAGTTTGGCGTCCAGGTTGGACAGCGGCTCGTCGAACAGGAAGACCTTCGGCTCGCGCACGATGGCGCGGCCCACCGCCACGCGCTGGCGCTGCCCGCCCGACAATTGGCGCGGCTTGCGGGGCAGCAGTTGCTCGATGCCCAGCGTCTGCGCGGCTTTCTTGACGCGCTGATCGATCTCGGGTTTGGGCATCTTGCGCAGTTTGAGGGCGAAGGCCATGTTGTCGTAGACGCTCATGTGCGGATAGAGCGCGTACGATTGGAACACCATGGCAATGTCGCGGTCTTTCGGCGCGACATCGTTGACGGGCCGATCGCCGATGTAGATCGTGCCCTCGCTAATGTCTTCCAGACCGGCCAACATACGCAGGCTGGTGGACTTGCCGCAACCCGACGGCCCGACGAAGACCAGAAACTCTTTGTCGGGGATTTGCAGATTCAGGTTGTTGACAGCAGTGACGTTACCGTAGCGCTTAAACACATTCTCGAACGTAACGGATGCCATGGGTGTTGCCTCCAAATTGGTTGGGCTCGGCCGTACCGCAGCCCAGATTTTTTAACGGATTACGACTATGATACCGCAGATCGACTGAAACCGCCAAAAGCAATTTTTGATTCAGACGCGGCGGGCTTAGTGCTTCTCCACAGGCAGCACTTTCAACACGCAGCCAGAGCGCGGAGCGATCTTCAGATCGCGCAGCTGCCCCGCCTCGATCGGATGCAGCGTGCCGCCGTTCCACACGTCACTGGCGACGGCGTCACTGACCTTAATAGCGTCAAGCGACAAAGCAATGTTTTTCGTTGCGGTGGATGCATTCAACACGATGATCAATTTCTCATCGCCCAGCCAGCGCGCATAGGCCATTACCTCGTCGTGCGCATACAGCCGATGGTACGAGCCGCGCCGCAGAGACGGATAGGACTTGCGCAGCGCGATGCACTTTTGCACGAAGCCGCGCAGCTCGTGATCCCACTTCGACTCGTCCCACGGGAACGAGTTGCGGCAATACGGATCGTGCCTGCCCTGCAAGCCGATCTCGTCGCCATAGTAGATGCACGGCGCGCCGGGATACGAGAACAAAAACAGATACGACAGGCGCAGCGCGGTTTGATCGCCACTGACGCTGGTGATGAAGCGCGGCGTATCATGGCTATCCAGCAAGTTCAACTGCGCCAGCGTGATCTGCGGATCGTACCAGCCCAGGACCCGATCGATGTGCTCGGCGAAATCGGCCGCATCGAACGGTCGGGCACCACGATAGCCGCCGGCTTTGCGGGTCTCTTCCAGATCGATCGTCTTCGCGCCGAAGAAGCCCAGGCATGCCAGCGTGATCGGATAGTTCATCACCGCGTCGAACTGATCGCCTTGCAGCCAGCGCTTGCTCTCATGCCAGATTTCGCCCACGATGTAGGCATCGGGGTTCGCGCTCTTC
>JAUQXD010000341.1 GCA_030834835.1 Thermoflexales bacterium
CGTCGGTGAGCATGCCCCACCACTGCCTGACCTGTCCGCGAATCTGCTTCCACTGGCCCTTTAGAATATCCTCGTTCATTGTAAGTCTCCTTTTACCATTGTCTGTCGGCCACGGCCTGTGCCGTAGACCGACCCCTACAATAGCACGCCGGGCCTAAAAAAGTCCCAAACTCAGCTCAAAAATATCTAAAACTCGCGCCACGTTGACCGCGACGCGAGTAGCGTACCCAAATCATATAATCGGAGTAAGAAGGTCAGGCCGCCGAATGCAAGATGTAACCTACGCCGGGAACGGTCTCCAACAGCGTTTCCAGATCGGGGCCTAGTTTCTTGCGGATGCGTCCGAGGTAAACGTGCAGATAGTGACTGGAGTCACGATATTCCGGCCCCCAGACACGGGCGAGGAGATTTTCGTGCGTCAACACCGCTTCCTGATTCTGCGCCAGTTCGGCCAGCAGCGCAAACTCAGTGCGCGTCAGGTGCATATCATTGCCGCTGACAAAGGCCCGGCGGCCTTGAATATCGATCGTGAGGTCTCTGAGCCGTATCTCCGGCAGCTTATCGGAACCGCTCGATTTGGATCGACGCATCACGGCCCGCACCCGTGCCAGCAGTTCTTCGTGCGAAAAGGGCTTGGTCACATAATCATCGGCGCCCGCGTCGAGCGCCCGCACTTTCAACTCTTCGTCTTCGCGCGCACTCAACACAATGATGGGCACTTCGGACTGCAGGCGAATGTGCCCGCAGACATCCAGACCGCCCAGACCGGGCAACACCAGGTCGAGGATCAGCAGATCGTAATTGCCCGCTTTGAACAAATCCAGCGCTTCTTCGCCGGAACCGGCCACGTCAACGGCATAGCCTCGGGCCTTCAGGTTTACGCTGACGAGCTTTTGAATCGCGTCATTATCGTCGACGACCAGAACTCGATCCATGTGCTCCTAACTTTGAATCCGGGTGCGAAGCGCGCGCTCGACGGCCGCGACGAGCTTGACCACACTGAACGGCTTGACCAGCACTTCGACCACCACCGGATATTGCTCCAGATCGACCTGCGCATCCATGATCGAGGCCGTCATCACCACGACTGGAAAGCGTGCCGGTTGAGCGGCCTCGGTGGTGATCCTGGCTAAGAGATCCCAGCCGGTCAGATCAGGCAGTTTGATATCCAGCACCATCAGATCGGGTGTGGTGGTGCGCAACCGCGCCAGTGCCTGCCGGACATCGCCCGCTTCCAGCACTACATGGCCCCGGGTGATGAGATTCACCGCAACCAGTTTGCGGACATTCAGTTCATCTTCGACCACTAAAACTGTGGACATGGTTACACTCCTGATTATATCCCGAATAAGCGACTACCCCGTTTGAAAATACCGGGTTTCTCGGCCGATGGGCAGCGCAAACGAAATGATCGTGCCTGGCCCCGATCGATCCTGCACCCAGATGCGGCCGCCGTGAGCCTCCACCAGGCCGCGGCAAATGGCCAGGCCCAGGCCGGCCCCTTCCGTCCGATTAATGATGTGGCTGTCCAGTTGTTGGAACGGTTCAAAGATTCGCGAGCGATCCGATACAGGGATGCCCGGCCCTTGATCCGCCACGTCGAACCGGATCGCATTGTCAATCTGCGTGGCCGAGACTGTAATCGTCGTCTGCGGCGGCGAATACTTGACGGCATTGCCCACCAGATTGGTCAGCACCTGCGCAATTCGATCGGCATCGACGTACAGTCCGGGCAGATCGATCGGGATGGCGAGTTGCAGCTCATGCTGCGCGCTGACGGTTTGCAGCTGCGCCATCGCCGTGTTGAGAATGTGACCGATCGTTTGCGGTCTGGGCCGGATGCGCAGCATACCGGCCTCCAGCCGCGATAGATCCAGCAGCTGCTCGATCAGGTCACCCAGTTTATCGGCCTCTTCGCTGATCGTCTGTAGAAAATCCTGTTGGCTGGCCGGCGGCCACTGCACATCGTCGGCCAGCAGCGTGGTGGCGAAGCCTTTGATCGACGTGAGCGGCGTGCGCAACTCATGCGAGATCATCGCCAGAAACTTGAGTTTCAGATCGTTGGCCTGCTCGGCCTCGCGGCGAGCTTTGGCCTCCGCCGTTAACAGGCGGATGTTGTCAATGGCAATGGCAGTTTGATCGACCAGGCCGCGTAAATGCCGCACATCCTCGACGGCGAGCGCGCGCCGCGCATTGAAGTGCAGCGACAGCGCGCCGTACCACTGGCCGCCGGCGATCAGTGGAAAAATGATCAGACTGCGCGTTTTCAGAATTTCAAAGCGCTCGCGCGCCCGGTCCGATAAGCCTTGATTTGAGCGAATATCTTCAATCACGATCGGCTCGTCGCGCGTGAACGGCGGCACCAGGCCAAAACCTTCCAGTGTAAAACGCTGCCCCACAAAGGCGGGGACATCGTCTTCACTGTTCCACGCCGCCAGGATGGCGCAGTGCTGCGGCGGCACGTCGTCAGACCATGGCCCATCAAAAATGGCAATCGAGGCGCGGCTCGTTTTGCGGAGAAAACTGCTCGACAACAAGGCCTGCAGCACTTCATCGGGCGAGCGTACCGTGCCGATGGCCTGGCTGATGCGATAGAGTTCGCGCGTGCGCCGCAGCACGGCCCGCAGCGCTCGACTGGTCTGTTGTCGTCCACCGATCTCGTTTTCGAGATCGCGATTGAGCTGTTCCAATTGCGCGGTGCGCTCAGCAACCCGCTGCTCCAACTCGGCGTTCAAGACCCGCACTTGCTCTTCGGCCCGTCGCCGTTCAGAAATTTCGTTGACCAGCGAGGCGTTGGTGGCTTCCAGCTGTGCCGTGCGCGTGGCGACCCGGTGCTCCAACTCGGCGTTGAGTTGTTGCGCTTCGGCATAGAGCAGTGCGTTATCCATCGCCAGCGCCGCGCGCCGTGCCAGCTCTTCGGCCAGCGCCAGATCGATCGAATTGTAATGACGCCCGGACTCGGCCCACGCAAACGTAATCGCGCCCAATGTTCGACCCCGCGCCACCATCGGCACCACCATCACCGATTTCAGGCCCAATTGACGGATCAACGCCAGCTGCTCCCGATCGGACAGCGTGGCCTCAAGCAGCGCATCGGGAATATCCGGGAAGAATTGTGACTGGCCGCTGCGCAGCACTTCATAAATGCCCGATCGATCGGCGGGGCGAGGTGGATAGCGCTGATGGAGAGCGTAGGCCAGTTTGACTTTGGCCGGATCGATGTGGGCTACTGACAACCGCTGCAAAACCCCGGCTGCATTGATGATGTCGATCGCGCACCAGTCACCCAGGTCCGGCACGGCCAGCCGCGCCACATTGCTCAGACGTGCTTCGTAATCAAGCGGCGCCGATAGCAGCGCGCCGGCTTGCGCCAGCAGGCCCTGGCTCAATTCGGCGCGTTTGATCGCGGTGATCTCATGAAAGATGGTGACGGCCAATTCGATCTGCCCGGCTTCATCGCGTACGGCCTGTGATGTCACGATCGACCAGCGCACTTCCCCGGTGTCTACCACATGAAACTGGATCACTTTGGGCGGACTGGCGATGCCGCGTAACGCCAGCGCCCCAGGCAACTCTTCAACGGGCAGCGGCTGGCCCACTTCGTCGAATATCTCGAACTTGCGCAGAATGTCAGCGCGCGGCACAGCCAGCAGCGCCTGCGCGTCTGGATAACCGATGAGGCGCGCGGCCGCGTCGTTGGCGTAGATCAACTGCCCACTCGAATCGAGGACGGTAATGCCGTCGGCGATACCCGTCAGCACGACCGCCAACTGCCGCCGCGATAAATGTAGCGTATCCGCCGGCACTATCTCTCCCATGGCCCACCTCCTCTTTTCATTATAACGATTCGAGGGGGCGTTGACCAGAGCCATCGGACCAGAATCCGCATTATTTAGCGTTTTTTTAGGCGCAGTTTGGGACTTTTTGAGATTGGGCATGATATTCTGTCAGTCACCATGACCCTTGAGGCGCGCGATTGACGGGTTTGAATTCACCGCTGCGGGGTAAGCGATTTACGAGCGAACGCGGCTGGCGACAAACAGGAGAACCGATCGAGGAGAAGAACACTCAAGGGCTGTGCAAGAAGTAGCCGTCAAGGCAGTCCTGCCTGGCCGATAGCCCTGCCGGGGCGGCTACTTCGCTTAAACTTATCAGAGGGACACTATCCTTCCCGAGTTTTGTACAGGAGGCCAGCGATGTCGGTTGTATCATCCAAAGTACCCGAGAGCAGGCAGACCGTGCAGACGGGGCCGCACGGTGAACGTATCGAACAGCCACCCGCACTGCGCGAAGACTTAGTCGGGCCGACGCCTGAGGAGTTGGAAGTGCGACGTCGGCGCCGCCTAGCCAAGTGGGGGCAGATCATCACGCTGATCTTTGTGGTACTGGAGTTGGCGATTCTGTTTCGCGTGGGCTTGAAATTGATCGCCGCCAATCCGGCCAGTCCCTTCGCGCAGTTCATGTATCAAATGACGGGGCCGTTCCTCGCGCCATTTGCCGGCCTGACGGTGACACCGACCGTGGATGGTTCGATCCTGGAGATTCCGGCGCTCGTAGCCATGGCCGCTTACAGCGTCCTGTACGTACTGCTTATCAGGATCATGTGGGTGATCTTCTACCCGGCAAAAGCCCGCGACGCTGCAAAATACGAACCCGATCTATAGATCCGGCGGCGTGGCCCGGTCAGTGCACGCAGGTCGAAGAAGAGGCAAGGAGGTTTAGCATGCCAGCCAGACTCGATCAACCGGCTCTATCGCAACTGAGCACGCCGCTTGTCACGGCGCACGAACGTCTCTTCGATGTTCTGACGGCCCATCGAGGCGAGCGTCACATCATCGTGCTCCACGCCTATCCAGACCCCGATGCGATCTCAGCGGCCTATGCGCATCGCTTGATCAGCGCCCAGTGTCACATTGAGACTGACATCGTCTACTGCGGCACCATCAGCCACAGCCAGAACATCGCCCTGACGCGCCTGCTCAAGCTGGATCTCACCCCGTATGATCCGGCCGTCGATCTCAGCCAGTACCAGGGGGCCGTGTATGTCGATCATCAGGGTACCACATGCAATAGCCTGGTCGAGGCGTTAGAAGCCGCGGGCGTGCCCACGCTCATCGTCGTCGATCACCACGAAGCCCAGGGACGATTGCAGCCGGCCTTCAGCGACGTTCGACGTACCGGTGCGACAGCGACGATTTACGCCGAGTATCTGGAAGGCGGTCCGCTCAAGTTGGACAAAGCCAACCCCGATCATGTCACTGTCGCGACTGCCCTGATGCACGGCCTCATGACGGACACGGCCAACTTCGTGCGCGCCAACGCCGAAGACTTTCACGCAGCCAGTTACCTGAGCCAGTTCAGCGACGCGAACCCGCTTAGCCAGATCATGAGCCAATCGCGGTCCAAGCCGACGCTGGAAATCATCAGCCGCGCTCTGGCCTGCCGTACCACCGTCGCCAACTTCTCCATCGCGGGCGTCGGCTATCTGCGCGGCGAGAACCGCGACGCGATCCCGCAAACTGCCGACTTCCTGTTGAGCGAAGAGAATGTCCACACGGCCATCGTCTATGGCATCGTCACCGATGACAATGGTGAAGAAAATTTGATCGGGTCGCTGCGAACTTCAAAACTCGTGCTCGATCCTGATCAATTCATCAAAGATGTACTGGGCAAGGATGCCAGCGGACGCCATTTTGGCGGGGGCAAACAATCGGCGGGCGGGTTTCAGATCCCGATCGGTTTTCTGGCCGGTTCCGGCCGCGATGAGTACGCCGATCTGAAGTGGCAGGTCTTTGACGCCCGGGTCAGGCACAGGCTTCTGGCAAAAATCGACGCGGAGCACGGGTCGCGTTAAAGAGGCAATTGAGAAATCATCTGGCACTTTTAAGGAGGTGGGTCATGACGCTCGTTCAATTCCTGATCTTGCTATTTGTCGCCGCAATCTGTGGTGCGATCGGCCAATCGCTGGCCGGTTATTCGCTGGGCGGCTGCCTCGTATCGGCAGTGGTGGGCTTCGT
>JAUQXD010000342.1 GCA_030834835.1 Thermoflexales bacterium
GCCGAAATTGTAGCACACTCGGGCGATGATCGAAACACTGCCTTGCCAGTCATTGGTCAACAGTTGGCGGCTGTGGTAGGATTGCGGCCATGCGTGTTTCGACAGGCAGCACCTTGCGGCGCAGAAAAATCGTACGCTGGCCGGCACTGATTTCGATCGTAGTCATCCTGCTGACGCTAAGAGCCTGTTTCTTTCGGCCCGGCACGCAGTTGTCCGGCGGACATTTTAATCGAGGGCGCAACGCAGCTTGGTTGGGCGTTGAATGGTCGATGGAGTCTCATTCGCGCGAGCAGATTAGCCAACTGGCGCACCACTTGCGCGATCATCAGATTTCGACCGCCTATGTTTACGTGAGTTACCTGAAGTCGACCGGACTGTTTAACCCGACCTATGCTTACGCTAAGGACTTTGTTGCGGAATTGAAGGTGGCGTATCCCGAGGTCGATGTTCAAGCCTGGTTTGGAATTCCCGTGCAAACGCTGCCGGGCACACCTGGCCCGTCAGGTTACATTGATTTGGCCGATAGCACGTTACGTGCTCGCATCGTCGAGTTGAGCCGCTATGCCGTGAATGAATTAGGCTTTGACGGTGTTCATCTTGATCCTGAGCCGGTGATTTCGGGTGAAGCCAATTTGCTTCAATTGCTGGACGAAGTGCGGCGCGGAATTGGCACAGCACGCCTATCTATTTCAGGGCGAGAGATAACGCCGCTATTGCCTGAAGCCGACATCGTCATCAATCGCTGGTTTACTTGGCGAGCAGACTATTATCGCGAGATTGCACAGCGGGTCGATCAGATCGCAGTCATGGTGTATGACAGTCACGCGCCTGTCACCTGGCTATACGAGAAATGGATGCAGTTTCAAATCATCGCGTTGACGAATAGCTTGAAGGATACCGCAGCCGATCTCTTCATCGGCATACCCACTTCGGAAGAGCGGACGACCTCGCATGATCCGGCAGTGGAGAATATGGTATCTGGCTTGAGTGGTTTGCTGATCGGCCTAAACGATCTGGAGTCTCGGCCGGAACGAGTTACAGGTGTTGCAATCTATCCCTACTGGGAAACATCAGACGATGAATGGGCGCAGTATCGCGCCGTGTGGCTAGATCAAAAGGAGCAGTGATGCGGGTGATTTCTGGTTCGGCGAAAGGCCGGATTTTGCAGGCGGTGCCGGGCGATTCGACGCGCCCGATCACGGACAAAGTGAAAGAGGCGGCCTTCAATATCTTCGGCGGCGATATTGTCGAGGCGGTGTTTCTCGATCTGTTTGGCGGAACGGGCGGCGTGGGCATCGAAGCGTTGAGCCGCGGCGCAGCGCGCGCGGTGTTTGTCGAGAAGAATCGCAAGGCGCTGGAGACGATCAAAGCCAATCTCATTCACACCCGATTGATCGATCGCGCCAACATCGTGCGGGGTGATGCGTTCACGTATCTGGCCGGCGCGACCGAAGCGTTTCACTACATCTACATCGCGCCGCCGCAGTACAAGCGCCTGTGGATCGAGGCCTTGCAGCAGATCGACGCGCAGCCCGCGTGGCTGGCCGACGACGGTGAAATTGTCGTGCAGATTCATCCCCGTGAATTTGAAGATGTGCCGTTGACGCACTTTGAACTCATCGATCAACGCAAATATGGCAGCACCATGCTGGTCTTCTATGAACATCGGACAACAGAAGCATGAGGCGAGATGCAGGAGACAAGACGCAGGCGGCAAGACGCTTACGCGCCGTTTGCATCCCGCATCCTGCCTCTTGTTTCTCGCCTTGCTTGTTCTGCTGACGGCGTGCGCGCCAGGCGCGCTTGAGGCTGCCTCTCCGCCCACCACTGTACCTGATGCGCCGCTGCTGCCCACGCGCACAGTTGTCCCCACGCTGACGCCGCTGCCACCTGCGCCCACGGCAACCGTCACACCCGCGCCGACGCCGATCCCCACAGTTGCCGTGTCGCCCGACGGGTGGCAGGAAATCCGATCGGGTGTGCAGCTGCGCGAGATGTATCGCGAAGCGGCCATCAAATCCGGGCGAGTACTCGTCGTGCGGATCGATCCCGCCCAGGTGGATTTTCACATTCAATATCGACCCGATCAACCGTTGCGAGTTACCGAGTGGTATTCCAACAGCGGATCGTTGATCGTGATGAACAGCAGTTTCTTCGATCGCGCCAATCACGCGGTGGGACAAATCGTGACCGATGGCGTGGGCGGCGGCCAATCGCACGAGCGGATGCAGGGCGCGTTTTATTTGACGGCGGTGGGCGCGACGGTCTGGCCGCTGCAGGGCTGGATCAAACCGGCGGGCATGCGGGTAATTGAAGCGGTCGAATCGTTTCCGATGCTGCTGTTGCCGGGCGGTTTGCTCAACGCCGACATTTCCGAGGACAACCGCGTGGCCCGGCGCACGGCGGTTGCCGTCGATCGATCGGGGCGCGTGTTGTTCATTGTTACGCCGGGCAGCACGTTTACGCTGTATGGCTTGGCGGTGTGGCTGGCCAACAGCGACCTCGATCTGGATACGGCGTTGAATTTTGACGGCGGCAGTTCGTCGGGCCTGGCCGTGTGGACGCCGACGGGTGTGTGGGGTTTCGATTCGGCCAACAGGGTGCCGGCAGTGATTACGGTGGATACGAAGGTGCTGGGCACCATCGGGACGGGCGGCGGCGAATGGCCGTAAAGCATCGGCTGGCCGTGAAATTCTGGCGTTGGTTCATCTTGATCGCCATTTTGACCGGTTGTGGCGGGCCGATTCTGGCGACGCCGTTAGCCGATTTCATGACCCAACCATCGCCGACGATCGCGCCATCGATCACGCAAGCGCCGACGGTGACGCCCGTGCCGCTGGATACGGGTTGGCGCACGATCGCGATGGGTATCGACTATCGCGAACTGCGCGTGACGATCAACGAACGCTCGGATCGATTACGCATCGCGCGCGTTGATCCATCACACACTCGCGTGCGCGTCCTCTATGCCCCCGATAGTCCCAGGCGCGTTAGCGAGTGGCTGATCTCATCTCAGGCGCAGTTGGCGATCAACGGCAACTATTTCGATCCGCAAAATCGAGCGCTGGGTTTGATCATCGCCGATGGCGGGCGCACGGGCGTGAACTATGACGGCTTCGGCGGCATGCTGGCAATCAGTGAAAACACGGTGAAAGTGCGCGCAAACGTGGTCGAACCCTATCGCCAGAATGAGGCGCTGACATATGCGATGCAGAATTTTCCGATGCTGATCCTGCCCGGCGGCCAGGCCAACCTGCAGATCGACGATAATGAACGGCTTGCGCCGCGCTCGGTCGTGGCGCAGGATCGATCGGGCCGGCTAGTGTTTCTCGTCAGCCCGTCGTTGATGTTTACACTCACCGGTCTGGGGCAGTGGCTGGCCGCGAGTGACCTGGACATCGACGTGGCGTTGAATCTGGATGGCGGTACATCGTCGGGGTTGATGCTGCGTGAGGGGACACAGGCTGTGGGCGTTGATTCCTGGGTGAACGTGCCCAGTGTGATTGTGGTGGATAATCGGTAAGACCTGACTGGTGACGCACAACTTACTCGATCAACAGTGCGCGCTTGCGTCACCTGTCAGGTCTCGTGGCTAGTCGAAACGCACCACCTGCGCGATAAAATGACGATCTTCAACCACCGGACGATCGAGGTCGCCGAATTCACGCGCCGCCCACTCGCGCGTTTCGTTCAGCGTAACGTCGTAGATTTCCTCAGGCACCTGCCACGCGTCCGACATCACGCGGCTGGCGATGCGATCAAGTTCGAAGCGCGCCGTCGAAGTCGTTTGATACTGCACCAGTTGAATTTCCTCGAAGTGCCCCAACGTTTTCATTTCGGCGATGACGTCATCGGGCAGCTGTGCGCCGGGCCGCCGCCAATCGACGCCGTGCGCCCGCACGCGGTCACGCCACACATCGCGAATGGCCTGATTCACCGATCGATCTTGATGGTGATGCCAGGCGTTGATGTAGGCGCCGCCCGGTTTGATCACGCGCCTGAATTCAGACAGCGCCTCGCGCCACGGGCCGATCAGGTGCAGGACGTGCGTGGTCAGCGCGGCATCGAAGGCGTGAGCGGGAAACGGCAACTGTGACGCATCGGCCTGCGCGATGCGCACCGTTGGATTCTTCTGGCGCAACTTCGCCATCATCTTCAGCGAGAGATCGATGCCGATCA
>JAUQXD010000029.1 GCA_030834835.1 Thermoflexales bacterium
GATCTCTTCCCTCAGACCTATCACATTGAAACGATTGCTTTGTTGCTCCGGTCAAATCACGCTATACTGTAACCGGAGGATGTGATGCCTCGAACGTATGCGGCGCGGTATACCCTCATTGCGTTGATGATTTCTATCATCTTCATCTTCGCGCACGCCACGCTTGATCTGCTGGAAATTGGCCTGCCAATTACCCTCGAATCGTATCGCCTCACGCTGGGCGCGGGCGATTTGCTGGTGATGACCACGCCGCTCTCATTTAGCCTGTTCGCCTATCTGGCGGGCCGCCAGCGCGATCGGGTTGACGCGCAAACCCGCTATTTTGAGGCGATCAATCAACTCAATCGCACGCTGACACGCGCGCTCGATCTGGATCAGACGCTGCCGGAGGCGCTGACGCAAATCACCGCGGCCCTGGGCCTGGATCACGCGGCGCTGTATCTATTCGATCGCGATCAACTGGTGCTGCGCGCCACGACGCCGGATCTGCCGGAACAACTGGTGTCGCTGATGCAGCATGCTCAAGTGGAGCAGTGGCTGCCGGCGCTGCTGCCGCGCACACCCGATCAGGCATTGGTGACGCTGGACCTGACCGATGACCCGATCGTGCCGGCTGAACTACGGCGCAACGATTATCGCAGCCTGATGAGTGTGCTGCTGCAAGCCGAGGGTCGGAGCCTGGGCATTCTGCTGACCACGGCCCACCGCCTGGTGCGCCTGTCGGTGGAGCAAACGAGTTTCCTGCTGACCACGAGCAGCCAGATCAGCACGGCGGTGGCGCGCGTCAAGCCCTATGCCGAATTGAAACGCCGCGCGCGCGATCTGGAAGCCATCGCGCAGGTGAACCGCACGCTGTTGGCCGGCATGGGTTTGGACGATTTGCTGGACATGATCGTGAATGCGGCGCAGGTGCGATTTGGCCTGCCGTACGTGGCTGTGTTATGGGTAGACGAGGCGGCGGGTGAATTTGTAGTGCGCGCCCAGGCCGGCCCGCTGGCCGCCAATGCGCCGTCGGGGCTGCGGCTCAAATTGACGCAGGGGCTGTCGGCGCGCGTGTATCGAACGGGTCAGCCCTACCTGGCGCGCGATGTGCGCAGCGAACCCGACTATGTGCCGGCCTCGGACGCGCCGGTGTTATCGTCGCTGCTGGCGCCGATGAAAGCCTCTGGCCGGGTGCTGGGCATCATGGCGTTTGACAGCCTGGGCCTGGATGCGTTTAGCGACGCCGATGTAGCCGCGCTGACGATCTTGACCGATCAGATGACCATTGCCGCCGAGAATGCGCGCCTGTATGCCGAGGCGCAACGCGAGCGCCGCCGCAGCGCGGCGATTCTGCACAGCACGCGCGACGTGGTGATGTTGATCGACCCCGATCAGCTGGTGCAGCTGATGAATCCCGCAGCCGAGCGCGTGTTGGGCGTGACGGCTGAATCGGGGATCGGTCAGCCGCTGACTAAGGTGCTGCAAGAACCGCTGCTGCGTGAGGCCTATCAGTGGCTGCGCAGCCGCCCGTCCGATGATGATGGCCCGCCGCGCGAGGTGATGTTGGCCAACAACGCCGTGTATGCCGTGACGTTGACGACCGCCCGCGACGAGGCCGGGCACTTCTTTGGCCATGTGCTGATGATGCAGGACATTACCTATTTGAAGCAGCTGGATCAATTCCGCACGCAGATGATTCAAATGGCCTCGCACGATCTGCGCAATCCGCTGAGCGTGGCAGTGGGTTACCTGGAACTCCTGGCTGACGATTTGAAGCCGTTGACGCCGCTGCGCCAGCAGGTATTGGATGGACTGCGGCACGCGCTGACCCGCATGCAAAACCTGGTAACCGATCTGCTGAATATGGAACGCATCGAAGCGGGCGCCGATCGACGCCGCGAGTCGGTGCAGTTGCAGGCGCTGGCCCAGGCGACGGTCGACGAGCTGCGCGAACAGACCGAAGCCAAACAGCAGACGCTCGACGTTGCCATTGCACCCGACCTGCCGGCGCTGACGGGCGATGCGGTGCGGCTAAAGCAGGCGCTGGTCAATCTCATTGGCAACGCGATCAAGTATACGCCCGACGGCGGCCACATCCAGGTGCGTTTACAGCCCGGCGATCGGCAGCTGGTGTTTGAAGTGCAGGACAACGGCTATGGCATTTCAGCCGCGGCGCAGGCCAAACTCTTTCAGCGGTTCTTCCGCGCCAAAACGCGCGGCACCGAACACATCGACGGTACGGGGCTGGGCCTGAGCCTGGTGAAAGCCGTCATCGAGCAGCATGGCGGCCGCATCAGTGTGACCAGCGAAGAAGGCCAGGGCAGCACATTTCGGGTAGAATTACCATTAGCCGGTGATCAGTAATCGGTGATCGGTAACCATCAACCAATTACTGATTGACCAGTTACCGGTTGACCGGTTACCAGTTGACCAATTGACCAGTTACCGATTGACCAATTTACCAATCTACCAATCTACCAACACCACCTCCATGCCCAAGACTAAAACCAAAACTCAATTTGTCTGTCAGCAGTGCGGCTCGGTGCAGCTCAAGTGGATGGGCCGCTGTCCCGATTGCAGCGAATGGAATTCGTTCGTCGAAGTGATCGAGGAACGATCGAGTCCGCGCGATCGATCGGGCGGCGGGCCGCGCGCGGTGCCGATCAAAGTGAGCGACATCCAGACCGATCGCGCCGATCGCATCCCGATGGCGATGGAAGAGTTCAGCCGCGTGCTGGGCGGTGGCATCGTGCCGGGCTGCCTGGTGCTGGTCAGCGGCGATCCCGGCATCGGCAAATCGACGTTGTTGATGCAGGTGGCGACGCAGGTCGCGGAGACGCACGGGCCGGTGCTGTATGTGTCGGGC
>JAUQXD010000343.1 GCA_030834835.1 Thermoflexales bacterium
ACGGCAAAGCCCGACTGCTGCGCCTTGACCAGACCGAAGACCACGTAGGTGCTGACGGTGGTATCCGATTTATCCTGCACCCACCAGCCCCAGCCGCCATCATTGTGCTGCTGATTGTAGAGCCGCTGCAAGCCAACGCCGACCTGTTCTTTCAGGCTCGCTTCTAGTTCCGGCTGAACCAGATTCAGTTCTTTAAACGCCCGATAGGTCAACACATTCGGCAGGAAGCGGCTGACCGTTTGCTCGGTGCATTCATACGGGAAGTGCTCCAGATACTTCAGCGCATCCGTCGAAGCCGCGGCCAGCGACGGATCGATCTTCACCGTCAACTCGCCTTGCGTCGTGTCGAGCTTGGCGGGCAGCGCGATCACTTCGATGCGCGTCGGATCTTCCTTGCTCACGTTGCCCGCGGGCGCCGTCGTCTCGGGCGTGCTGAATTTATAGATGGGCAGGTATTGCTCCGGCGGCAGCCCCGCCGTTGGCTTGCTCGCATCCGTCAAACCACCACCGCGCGCCATGAACGTGAGATTGGCATGCGGCGCATCCAGCACGGTGACGGGCCATTCCACGCGCACCTGACCATTGGCGGGCACACTCACGGTTTGCTTCACTTGCCCGTTATCGATGGTCAGGCCCGTGCCTTCCATCGACACTTCTGCGTCAATGGCGTTGGCCGTGTTGTTGTTGACCACCGCCGCCATCGTGAGTTTGTCACCCACCACCATGAAGCGCGGCGTCACCGGTCGGATGAGCAAGTCTTTCGTGCTGCGCACGTCCACTTGCCCTTCGCCGACGAGCGTATCCTTAGTCACGGCTTTCGCCAGCATGCGCCACGTCGTCAGGTTATCGGGCAATACCGTGTTGATCTTGGCTTCGCCATTCGCGTCCGTCGTGACGGTCGCATTCCAGTAAGCGGTATCGGGGAAGTTGCCGCGCACGAAGAAGTCGCCGCCTTCGGCCGCGCCGCCGCCGCCGCCCTTGGCCTCTTCCGCCAATTTGATGTTGATGCGATCGACCGAGTACACCAAAGAAGCACTCGTCATCACGCTGAGGCCGCGCTCACTGTAGTAGAAGTTCGGCATCGCCTGCGCAAATGGATCGAGCAGCGTCAACACCGAGAGGTCGACCAGCGCCAGCGAGACTTCGGCCTGCACCGGTTGCCCTGCGTAGTTAAGCACTTTCAGCGTGTACGCGATGGGCGTACGCGGCGCGTAACTCTGGGTCGCCGGATCTTTATCGGGCGTGAGCGTGACCGTCAGGATTTGTTGTTCACGATTGACCGTGAAGGCCGCATAGCCCATCTTGAACGATGGCGCGAGTTCGTTTTGATCGACGCCCTTGACGATGACCACCGACACGAAAGCGTTGGGGGCCATGTCCGGCGTGATCGGGATTTCGATCACGTCGCTGTTCGTCTGTAGATCGATCACTTTCGCATCAAGCACACGTCCACGCTCGACAGTCACCAGTGCCCGCACGAGGCCTTGATACGGCGACGGGATCAGAATCTTGGCCGTTTCGCCGGGATTGTACGACTTCTTATCGGCGACGAGCGAGATGCGATCGTTGTTGTCCTGCCGCCACGAGACATACTCGCGGCTGGACACCCACACGTAAGATGAAGCGCGAATCGCGTTGCCCTTGTCGTCCGTGCCGCTGGCAACCACGCGATATTCACCGCCGGTCGGCGGTGTGAATGATGTAGTGCCTTCGCCTTTGTCGTTGGTGGTCGCCGTCGTCGTGAAGACCGCCGTATCGCTGAACGCCGAGGTCCAGAACACATTGCCGTAATCGTCCTTCTGCTGCACGTTGTACCACTCGCGCTGATAGTACATGACGTTGAGCGACTGATTCGCAGCGGGCGCGGCCTGCCAATCGACGGTGCGCAGATCGAACGACATGGACTGACCCGCCGTGCCCACGTAATCAACCGGCGCAATGCCGATGTAGTAGCGGCCCTGATGCACGATCACGTCGACGCGATTGGACACCAGTTGATCGCTGAGGTCCGTCACGGCCGCCTCGATGCTGAAACGCTGGCTGCCGGTCTTCTCGTCCAACTTGGCGGGCAGCGTGATCTTGAAGCTGCCCTGCGCATCGGTCACGCCTTCGCCGGAGGCCAGCACACCGCCGCTGCCGCCGCGCTGCGGCGAGAAGTAATCGACATCGTTCCAACTAAAGTAACCCTGACCTTCATAGCGATCGAAGAAGTAATTCTGCGCGACCGCGGTCCAGTTGACCTTCGCGCCGCTGACCAGACCGCCAAAGAAATAACTAGCCTGCACGTCCACTTCCACCGTGTCGCCTTGCAGCACTTCGGTCTGTTTCGGTGTCACGGTCACTTGAAATTCAGGGCGGCGATATTCCGACACCAAAAACGTGCCGTAATACGTGCGCATCTGCGGCTCTGGCGAGTCCGGCGTCTTGCCCGGCACACCCGCCTGAATCGAGTAGCCACCCAGCGACGCTTCCTTATCCAGCGTGAAGTCCGCGCTAAACGAACCATAGTCCGTCAGCGGCAGCGTAGCCGTGTAGATTTGCGTGCCCAGCGCATCGTAGATGACGACATCCACTTGCTTCAAATTCGGATCGATGGCATAGCGTGCATCGTCGTCCAGACGCACGATGCCCTTGAAGTGCACGGGTTGGCCCGGCCGATACAACGGCTTCTCGGTGTAGATGTAAACGTTGTGCGGCTCGAAGAAGAAGGCTGAATTCACGCCAAAGTCCCACGGGCCGATGCCGGCATTCCAGTCGCTCAAGGCTACACCGAACGAACCGCCCGGTTGTCCGAAGACCGCGCTCGAATTGCGGAACGGATCGAGATCGTCGGAGAATTGCGCCCGATACAAACCTGATCCATCCGTGAGACCGGCCGCGATCGATTGGAACAGATCGTTGTACACAGTCACCGAACTGGCGGGTACCTCGCGGCCCGATTGGAGATCGGTGGCCCACACGAGCGATTCGCGTTCGGACTTCTTGTACGTCAGATTGGTGTTCACCACCGCGATCAGATGGCGCGTGGTGCCGCCGAAGTCGCGCTCGCTTTGCTCAGGCGAAGTGACACGGATCAGGTAGAGACCCGTGGTCAACGCGCCGCCGCCGTCACTGGCGATGGGCACACGGATCAGGCCGGGCTGATTCAGCGGCTTATCGACTGGCACCGACCAGGTGCGCTGCGGCTCACTGTTGACAGGCACGTTGCGTTCCCACGATTCCCAACCGTTCGACGAGATCAACCGACCGAATTCGGCAAAGCCCACGGGATATAGTTCAAAGTTCAGCTGGCTCACGTTGCGATAGCGCGCATAGATCACGGTATCCGTGTAGGCGCTGTAAATGCCGAAGCGGCCGGGCACATCGAACCACTGCTCGGGCGGCAGGGCGCGCGTGCGGAAACTGACCACTTGATCTTGCCCCAACGTCACGCCCCACTTGTCGGCCACGTCCTTGCCGATGAGCACTTGATAACTCGACGACGGCCCCGCGCCAAAGCCAAACACGTAGCGGCGATCGTAATCGCTATAGTAGGTGTACACGCTCGACGCTTCGATGGGCGTGGTCACGGTGATGTTGCGCAGCGAGCCTTCATCCATCGGCGTGGAGAAATAGATCTCCATCGACGAATACGGCGCGGCTGTGCCGCCGTTAGCAGGATCGGTGCGGATGACGTACAGCGGCTTCACCGTGATAAACGACCAGAGCGAATCGTAACCGGTGGCCGCGCCGCCGCTGAGGCCCTTCGCGCCCATCGCCATTTTGGCGTGATAGACAGTCTCACGCTCAAGCTGTTGCGTCGGCGTAAAGACCATGACATCGGTCACAAAACCGTCGGTCGTCGGGCCGCCACCCAAAGCCGGCGCGGCAAAATGTCCCGCCGACCCCATCGGCATGGCCGAACCCGGCATCGTCGTCGTGTACCAGCCAAAGACGCCCGCTACTTGCGGCCCGTCTGCCGAACCCTGATGCAGCGAGAAAGCGGCCTCGGAACTGGGATGATCCATCGGCTGGTTGAAGGTCACCTGCACGGCCGTGTCGATCCACACTTCCGAAGTGTCGCCGGGCGAGAACGCAATCACTTGCGGCAATTGCGTGGTAAAGGTCCAGACGTAATCTTTCTGTAGAATCGCGCCCGTAGGGTCTTGCAGCCCAGCCGCGATTTTGGCTGTGTACTGCGTGCCCGACGCCATGCGCTGATCGGGGCGGAACACATAAATGGAAGTGTTGAGCCATTCGCCCTTGCCCGTCAGCGGCGGATCGAACGTCACCGGATCAGGGAGCGGGGTCGTGTCCGAAGCCGATCGGATGGGCACGATGGGCCGATTGAACATCACCGTGATCTCGGAGGCTGGATCGACATCGATCGAATCGATGGGCATGACTTGGGTCACTTCGATGAAGCCCACGGCCTTGAACGTGAACACGATCGGTTGACCGAGCGTCTTGCCGTTTTCGGCTTTGGCGGTGTCAGCCAGCGTCACGTTATAGGTTTCGCCGCGCGCAAAGCCGCTGCCCGTTGGCACAAACTGCACGGCCGTGTTGGTGTCATTCCATTTGAAATCACCGGGAATTCGGGGCGAAATCGCAAACGACTGTTCGACCGAGGCGCGATCCATCGGCTTGTCGAATGAGACGCTGATGGGCGATTCGGTGCCCTGTTCCTCGCCGCGTTCCGGCACGCGATTGACCACGATGGGCGGCAGATTGGCCGCGGGCGCGGGTCGCAGCCGCGTCCATAGAAACAGCCCGCCGCCGATGACGGCTGCGAGCCCTAAAACGATCGCGAGAATCAACGGCAGTTTGGATGAAGAACGAGACGGACTAAGCGTAGCCATGGGAACTCCTTGAAGCGTTACTCGTCAGGGTTGT
>JAUQXD010000344.1 GCA_030834835.1 Thermoflexales bacterium
CGCCGCCGACAAGATGTTGTCCGTAGCCGCCGTCGCGACCGGGATGTCGCTGTCCACACCAGATTCGAAGCCGATTACCGGGATATTGGCAGCCTTGGCCTTCTCGAGCAGCGGAATGAACGCCCTGGAGTCAATGGCTGCCAAGCAGATCGCAGCGGGCTTCTTGTCCAGCGCCGTCTGGAACATCTCGACCTGCTTATCCACCATCGCCTCGGTCTCGGGGCGTTCGAAGGTGATAACGACGTTGAATTCCATCGCCGCCCTCTCAGAACCGGCCATTACCGCTTGCCAGAACTGGTGCTGGGACCCTTTGGAAATCACGGGGATATACGGCCTGGCACCGGCAGCGGGTTGCTGGGCAGCTGGCGTCTGGGTGCCGGGAGCGATGGTAGGAATGGCCTTGGACGTAGGTAGTTCAGGCGGTTTTATTGTAACCGGGACCAAACGGGTCACGACCACCTCCTTTGTCACGACCACCTCCTTTGTCACAACCATCACTTGCATCGAAGGGGCCGGAGCGCTGCCCTGTCCCAAGGGAGTTACAGTGGGTCGAGGTGTGCTCGTTTCTGTCGGGATAACAGTCGCTACCGATGTACAGCCAGACAAGACCATCAAGATACTGATCATGGCAAGCACGCGGCGCATATTTCCTCCGATGGGTGAGAAGTCGCAATTAGCATACACCGCAAATCCATGCCAGGTCAAGAAGGCCTACCTTCGATTGCAGGTCGACGCAAATGAACGCGATTCACTCTATTGCGTTGATGGGCGTCCAGTCGCGGTTGTGATTGAGGGGTTCATGGCAAGCTCGATCCGGCGGGCGAAGGCTTAGCGATCGCGATGGGGCTGACACGGTGATTGGGCTTAGATCATTTGATGAAAACTTGGCCGCGCGCTAAGTCAGGCAGGTCAGAGCCCTAATCCGTTTGATCGATAACGAACGCGCCGCTGTGCCAGGTTCCCGCATAAAGGATAGTGGGCGTCACCGGGTCAATTGCTAAGGCAAAGACAGATGGGTAGAAACCGCTCATGCCCGCGTTAGATATATTCCAGTTCTCGCCGCCGTCGATGCTTTTGAACACACCGCCGTTATATGTCCCTGCATAAAGAGTGGCCGGCGTGATCGGATCGACCGCCAGAGCCCTTACGTAGGTTGCGAATAAGCGATAGTTGATAACCTCCCAACTGTCGCCACCGTTTATGCTCTTGAATACTCCATCGCCGTAAGATCCAGCGTAGAGAGTAGTCGGCATTACCGGGTCAATCGCCAGGGCGTCAATACGGGAATGATCAATGCCTGCGTTGACCGCACCCCAAGTTTCACCTCCGTTGGTGCTTTTGAATACGCCGCTGCCGTATGCTCCGGCATAGAGCGTCGTCGGTACTGTTGGGTCAATCGCGAGAGCGCGTATATCGATAGGCAGGCCGTTGTTGATCTTGTTCCAGTGTTCGCCGCCGTCAATAGTTTTGTACAAGCCATCCAGTGACCCGGCATAGAGGGTGGTCGGCGTCGCCGGGTCGATCGCTAGAGCGAGGCCAGGAAATGTGCCCAGTCCAGTGGTTGCTGCGCTCCAGTTTTCGCCACCTGTGGCAGTTTTGAATATGCCGCGGTCTGTCCCGGCATAAACAGTGGTTGGCGTCACAGGATCAATCGCCAGGGCGAAAACAACCTTGTTTGTCAGGCCATTATTGATTGCATTCCAGCTTCGGCCTCGATCCACCGACTTGAATACTCCACCGAGATATGTCCCGGCATAGAGGGTCGTCGGGCGTGCTGGATCAATCGCCAGTGCAAAGACAGTAGTAGCCTTAAGTCCGGTGTTGGTCCAGCTTGTACCGCTGTTCGCGCTTTTGAGCACGCCGTCGCCGATTGTACCTGCATAGAGGATGTCCGGCGTGAGCGGATCAATTGCTAACACAACCACGTTAGCTTTATATATATCTGGGTTAACCGAGTTCCACTCCTTGCCGCCATTCGAGCTCGTGAATATGCCGTGGTCAGTGGTCACATACAAGGTGGTTGGCGTTAATGGGTCAATCACGATGCACCCGACACGAACAGAAGTCAATCCGGCGTTGAATGCGCTCCAGTTCTCGCCGCCGTCGATGCTTTTGAACACGCCCCCCGATGTTCCCGCATAAAGAGTGCTTGGCATCGTCGGATCGATCGCCAGGGCGAGCGCAGCATCGTCGCCCAGGCCGGTGTTGATTTCACTCCAGTTCCCACCACCGTTGGTACTCCTGAATACACCGTTGGAAACTGTTCCTGCGTAGAGATTATCGGTCGTTGCTGGGTCAATGGCCAAGGCGTCAACACTGGAAGAGGGTAGGCCAGTGTTGACTGCAATCCAGTTCCCGCCACCATTCATGCTCTTGAATATTCCTTGATCTGTTCCTGCATAGAGTATGGTCGGCGTTGTCGGATGGATTGCCAGCGCAAAAACCTGAGCATTGGTTAGGCCGGTGTCGGCTGAGCCCCAGCTTTCGCCGCCATTGGTGCTTTTGAATATTCCAATATTCGTCCCTGCGTAGAGAGTGGTCAGCATCACCGGGTTAATCGCCAATGCACGAACCTGGGCATGTACCACGGCGAAGTTGACCAAACTCCATTTCTCACCGCCATTGATACTTTTGAATACACCAGCATTCGTCCCTGCGTAGAGAGTAGTCGGCATCACCGGGTCAATCGCCAGGGCGTAAATGTTTCCACCTTCAGGCCCGATGCTTGTCCAAACGTTAAGCTCAGCGGAAACGTTATCTACCGGTAGTGCAGGGGGCGGAGGGGCTTGTGCTGGTAGAGACGGCGTAACTGTTGATGGACGAGCAGTAGCTGTTGGAGTCAGCGTCGGGATGACTTCTTGTGTAGTAGGATAAGATGTCACGGTCGGTAAAAGAGGAGCCGCCGTCGGAGCAATAGTAGGAATGGCTTCTGCTGTCGGGAGTTTCGTCGGCGTGGCAGCCCTAATGGTTATTGCAGTCGGTGAAGAAATCTTTGTCTCGGTCGCGATCACGCCCTGCGTAATAACGACATAGGGACTATCCTGCCCCAAAGGAGTCACGGTCGGAAGACGTGTGGTGGTGGGTGTTGGCACAACCCGCGTTGTCGATGAACAAGCCGATAAGATCGTCATGATACTGACAATGACAAACACGCGGCGCATGGATCCTCCGATGTGTGCAGTTCTAGCCTCAGCATACACCCCAATTCCTCCAAGTCAATATTCAAACGAAAACCCATCAAGTCGATTGCGACCTGACGGGGTTTTGCGTTACCGCTATTTTGTTTTCTTCGCTATCCCTTCTTCGCCGCCCGTGTCTCCGCCGCTTTCTTGACTCCGGCCTTCTGTGCCGCTGTCTTGCTGGTACGCGCCAGCACACCGATCTTCTCCAGCAGCTGTTTCTTGCCGCGCAGCGCCACCTTGGCGATCTTCAGATACTGCGCCACCCACTCATTCATCGCGGCCAGGGCAGCGTCTTGATCCTGCGCGGCCGTCTGTGCCGCGTCCCCTTGCCATCCGGTGTATACTAAAATCACGCCGGGGGACACGGAGATCAAACTGATCGACAGGATGGTGATCATGGACTTCTTTGAAGTGGTTCGCACCCGCCAATCGACCCGCGCTTTTACCTCGCAACCCCTGGAGCCGGAGAAACGGCAACACCTGTTGGACGCGATCAATCGCGCGCCGTCGGCGGGCAATCTGCAAGCCTACGAGATTTACGCCGTGACGCGCCGCGAGTCGCTGGACGCGATGGTGGTCGCCGCCCGCCTGAAGACGCGCGGCCAGGACTACATCGCACAGGCGCCAATCGTGCTGGTGTTCTGCGCTAATCCCGCGCGCTCGACGCCGCGCTTCGGCTCACGCGGTGAGACGCTGTACTGCGTGCAAGACGCGACCATCGCGTGCGCGTATGCGCAGCTGGCGGCCACGGCGCTGGGCCTGGCGACAGTGTGGATCGGTTCGTTTGACGAGACCGCCGTGCGACAGGCTATCGGTGTGGGCGACGACCTGCGCCCGGTCGTTATCCTGCCGGTCGGCTATGCGGCTGAAACGCCTGACAAGTCTGTGCGCCGCCCGGTGGCTGATCTCGTGCATCGCGTCGAATGAAGGAGCAGAGGCGGCTCCCACGCCGCCGGATACGCGGGCATGGGAGCCCGCTCTGCTCCTGACTGAACGCAGTCAAGCACATTGAAAGGCTAGACGATGAACCATCGATCGTACGCTTATGGCAAAAATCACTGGCTGCTCGATCCCGACCTGCGGCCGATCCTGAGCAAGCACTGGCCGAAGTGGGGTGAGCATGAACAGACGCTGATCGATTTCGGCAACGTGGCCGGCGGGCGCGCGTACGAAGTGGCCGAACACATCGATCGCGGCGCGGCGCCAGTGCTGGTGATGCACGATGTCGATGGCAACCGGATCGATCGGGTGCAGCTCAGCCCGGCGCACGCCGCTTTGCTCAAAGACATCGCCTTCATCAATCGCGCCCCGTATGAAGGCGGATCGTGGCATCAGCATTTCGCGCTGGGTTACCTGCTGGCCGATCCCGGCCTGTATTGTTCGCTGATCGTCACCAATCAAACCGCGTACGCGATTTACAAGTACCTGCCCGATCAACAGCACTGGCTTGAACCGCTGCTGTCGGGCGACGCTTGGGGCGCGACGTGGATGACGGAAACGCACGGCGGCAGCGACCTGGGCGCGAACAAGACGCTGGCCCGATTGGGTGATAATGGCTGGAAGTTGTACGGCGACGACAAATACTTCGCGAGCAATGCGGGCCTGGCCGATGTAGCGATCGTGACCGCGCGGCCTGAAGGCGCGCCCGCCGGCCCCAAAGGGATTGCGCTGTTTCTGGTGCAGCGGCTTAACTCCAGCGGACAGCTGAACTATCATGTGCGACGCTTGAAAGACAAGAGCGCCACGCGGGCCGTGCCCAGCGGCGAGGTCGAATTCAATGGTGCGCAGGCGTTTCTGGTCGGGCAAAAAGAGTTGGGCATCTACTACACGATGGAGAACCTGACCGTCTCGCGGCTGGCGAATGCAGCCGGGGCGATGGGCCTCGCGCGCAAAGCGCAGCTGGAGTCGTTGTTTCGCACGCAGGCAAGATCGGCGTTTGGCAAACCCATCGTCGATCATCCGCTGGTACGATATGACCTGACCGATCTGGCCGTGCGCATCGCGGGCGGACTCGCGCTGTTGTTCCATGCGGTCGCGTGGTTCGATCGAGTATGGCGTGAGACGCCGCCCTATTCCGAACGCTATCACTATGCGCGCTTCCTGTCGCATCTGCTGAAGAATCGCACCGCCGAACACGGCGCGGCGGCCACGCAGCTGGCGATGGAACTGTTCGGCGGCATCGGCTTCCTGGATGATTTCCCCATCGCGCGGCTGCACCGCGAGTCGTTGGTGACCATCATCTGGGAAGGGACCAGCAACATTCAGGCGTTGGACATGCTGGAGGCGATTCGCAAGAAGAGCGCGCACGAAAGCTTCCTCGACGAACTGCTGCCGATGTTGGAACGCGCCAATACCCCTGAGGCGAAGCAGGCGCGCCGCACGATCGAAGACACCCTCAAGCACTTGTTGACGCTCGATCCGGCTGAGGCGCAGTGGCACAGCAAGGATGTCCTGCGCACGCTGGCGGATGGCGCGCAAGTGGCGCTGTTGTACGATCTGGTGCAGTCGGCGGGTGAACGCTACGCCAAACTCGCGGCCCTGTATGCTCATCGTTTTCTGCAACACGCATCGTTCCCGGCCTGGGCACTAACCGATCGAGCAGTCTGGTGTCCACTGGATTATTCAGATTAACTGAAATCACTTTATCAAAACGCTCCCGCTGGATTGCCAAATCCAGCGGAAATTCAGCGGATTTGGCAATCCGCTGTGAGCAACCATGTAAACCAATTAAGGTTAACCTGAATAGGAGGCTAACGTGAAGTTATCGGGTTTGCATCTGCTGTTGACGTATCAATGCACGTTCGAGTGCGATCATTGTTTTGTGTGGGGCAGCCCGCGGCAAAGCGGCGTGATGACGCTGGAGAACATCCGCCACATTTTGCGTGAAGCCCGCGACCTCGGCACGATCGAGTCGATCTACTTCGAGGGTGGCGAACCGTTTTTGTATTACGCCGTTTTGCTGGAAGGCGTGCGACTGGCGAAGCAGCAAGGCTACGAAGTCGGCATCGTGTCGAACAGTTACTGGGCAACCAGCGTCGAAGATGCACTGGCGTGGCTGAAACCGCTCGCCGGTTTGATCGACGATCTCTCCATCAGCAGCGATGAATATCACTTCGACGAGCAGCTCGACGAGCCGCTCAGCCAGCAGGCCCGCAACGCGCGGCTGGCGGCCGATCAGCTCGGCATCCCGATCGGGGTGATCAGCGTGGCGCAGCCCGCGACTGTTCAAGCGGCTGCCATTGTCGGCCAACTACCGGAGAGCGAATCGGGGGTAATGTATCGAGGGCGCGCCGCCGTGAAACTGATCGATCGCGCGTCGCGCCGGCCGTGGGCCGAATTCACGGCCTGCCCGCATGAAGACTTGCGTGAGCCGGGGCGCGTGCACGTCGATCCGCTTGGCAACTTACACACCTGTCAGGGCATCGTGATCGGCAACCTGTTTGATACTCCGTTGAAAGACATCTGCGACGCCTACGATCCGGATGCGCATCCCATCGCGGGACCGTTATTGCGCGGTGGCCCGGTCGAGTTGGTGCGTCAGTACGGCCTGAGCCACGCCGATAGCTATGCCGACGCCTGTCACCTGTGTTACGAATCGCGCCTTGCCCTGCGCGATCGTTTTGCCAGCATCCTCGCGCCCGATCAAATGTACGGCGTGATCGCGTGACTGTGCCCTGGCTGTCATTGCGCCCGTGAGTCGAACCTGTCATTCCCGCGTGCCTTTGGCGGGAATCCAGCCGCCCAATCTGTGTAAGCAGCCGATAATCGCTATGTATGCCCGAAAGAAGCATTCGGGCATGACGTCACATCGGCAAGGCTTAATGATGTTGACTGTCCTTGGTTGAAGCAGACGCCATCCTACTCGAAGGAGTCCAAATGACCACTCGGAGCATGGTTGACGAATTTATCGCGCAGGACACGTTAGCCGTGATCGGCGTCTCGCATGATCGGCGGAAATTTGGCAACATCGTTTATCGCGATTTGCGGGACAAGGGCTATCGTGTGTTGGCGGTGCATCCCAATCACAACACAGTCGAAGGCGGTCCGTGCTATCCCGATCTGGCATCGCTGCCTGAACCGGTCGATGGCATCGTCGTGGTTGTGCCGCCGCACGTGACCGAGCAGATCGTGCGCGAAGCGGACGCGATCGGCATCAAGCGCGTGTGGCTGCAACCAGGCGCGGCATCGGCCGCCGCCATTCGGTACTGCGAAGAACACGGCCTCGACGTGATTTACGACGAGTGCGTGATGGTGTTGGCGCCGCCGATGGCCGCCGGTCGGCGCAAGTTTTGAGGTATAATGCCGCCCATCCGGGCCGGGGGAAGAGCGCGATGGAAACCCACTCAAATGACATGATCGTCATCAAAAATTTGATCAAGCAGTTTGGCAAACTGCGCGCCGTCGACGAAGTGAACTTGACGGTGGGGGCGGGCAAGGTGCTGGTCATCATCGGGCCGAGCGGCTCCGGCAAATCGACGGTGCTGCGCTGCATCAATCATCTGGAGACGCCCACCAGTGGCGAAATCTGGGTGGACGGCATCAAGATGACGCACAACTCCAAAAACATCAACGCCATTCGCGCCGAAGTGGGCATGGTGTTTCAACAGTTCAATCTCTTCCCGCATCTGACCGCGCTGGAGAATATCGTCGTTGCCCAGCGGGTGGTGCGCAAACGCAAGATCGAAGAAGCCCGGTACAACGCGCTGGAGCAGCTCAAGCGCGTGGGCCTTCCCGAAAAGGCCAATCAATATCCGGGGCAGCTCTCGGGCGGGCAGCAGCAGCGCGTCGCCATCGCGCGGGCGCTGGCGATGAACCCCAAGATTATGCTCTTCGATGAGCCGACCAGTGCGCTCGATCCGGAGATGATTAAAGAAGTGCTGGATGTGATGCAGGAACTGGCGAAGAGCGGCATGACGATGGTGTGCGTGACGCACGAGATGGGTTTTGCGCGCAACGCCGCCGATCAGGTGATCTTCATGGATCACGGCCAGATCATCGAGAGCAGCACCCCCGATGAGTTTTTCAAAGCGCCGCGTGAAGAACGCACCCGGCAGTTCTTGAGCCAGATTTTGCACTGATATTGTCGAATGCAACCTGCGGAATGCGAAGCCTGTCAATTCGCATTCCGCTTTTTGTTTGGAGGATGCCTTGTCAATCATTGTCGATGCTCACGAAGATATTGCGTCAACCATCCTGTTTTACGGCCGCAACTATTTGCGCAGCGCGTATGACATCCGCGCCGATGAAGCAGGCGGCCCGGCGGAGGCTGCCAATGGCGTGGCGATGTTGGGTCTGCCAGAGTGGCTGAAGGGCAACGTCGCCGTGGTGTTTGGCACGTTGTGGACTTTGCCGGATCGCAAACAAACCGATCAGCTGGAGCTGGCCTATCGGACCTCTGGCGAGGCGCACGCGCAGGCGATGCGGCAGATCGAAGTGTACGAAGAACTCGCGACGATCAGCCCCAACATCCGCGTGATACTCCAACGCCGCGATCTGGACATCGTGCTGCGCTCGTGGCGCGGCGATCCCGATCAGCGGCAGGTGGGCATCGTGTATTTGATGGAAGGCGGCGATGCGATTCAGACGCCGGACGAGATCGGGCTATGGTATGCGCGCGGCCTGCGTTTTGTCGGGCCGGCCTGGGCGGCCACACGCTACTGCGGCGGCACGTCCGAACCGGGGCCGTTGACTGAAGAGGGCGTACGCCTGCTGCATGAGATGTCGAAGTACGGCATGGTGCTGGACACCAGTCACATGGCGGAAGAGGCCTTTTTTCAGGCGGTTGAGCGTTATCCGGGCCGCGTCATCGCCAGCCACGCCAATCCGCGCGTGCTGAGCGAGAACATCGATCGGCATCTGTCTGATGCGATGATCAAAGCATTGATCGATCGGGATGGCATCATCGGTGCCGTGTTGTTCAACAAGTTCCTGTTGCGGGGCTGGAATCACGGCAACCCCAAAGAGGCAGCCACTGCGGACACCGTG
>JAUQXD010000030.1 GCA_030834835.1 Thermoflexales bacterium
CGCGGATTCGCCCACGATCCAGAATACGTTACAGACACCGCCCCCGTTGGTCACGACCACCGATGAGCTGCTGGCGGTACTCAGTCCACCGGGGATCTGGATAATCCAGGTCGCCGCGGTGTCACCCTGGGCGTCGAGCACCAGTTGGCCTGTCAACTTTGCCAGAGACGTAAAGCAATAAACGTCCGGCGTGAGCGTTTTGCCGCCCAACTCCTGACCCTCTAAATGAATATTGCAGGCCTGACCGGCTGAGGAATTGTAGGCAAGAGCGGCATCATTCTGAGCCTGCAGCGCCAGGGCATCGCCCATGTGCGTTTTTCCGCCCTCGGTCACCTGGCCCGGCGGAAAGCCGGTGATGGTCGTACCGGGCGAAGTGCCCAGTTCTCCGGCGACGACGGTCGCCCCGGTGTTCGTCACGGTCGAGCCGCCGAGTACGAGAAAATTCGCGGCTGAACCCAGGCCACGCGCGGGGCTGGTTAAGACAGAGGCCAGAGCGATCCCGCCCGTCCCGCTGAATATCACGGCGAGTACAAGACAGATAACTTGAAGCGATCGGGCGAGGCGATCCAATCGGTTGTGAGTAGAGTTCGCGATCAACTTATTCATCTTGCACCTGCTGCTGTCTGCCAGTTAAATCATAGTTGGGCGCACTCCAACATCTGTCAGGATCTGGCCACTCAGTTGCTTGCTCTTCGATCTGGCTGGCGCGTGTTAAGCCCGGCCACCCCGCAACAGCCGGACGACGACGATCACGACGACCGCGCCGAGAATGGCGACCACAATGCTGCCCAGATTGAAGCCGTTGACGGCGTCCGGTATGTTAAAGAGCTGTGACGCCAGGAAGCCGCCCACCAGCCCGCCGATAACGCCCACAATGACATTGCCCAGACAGCCAAACCCCCGGCCCTTCACCAGATTGCCCGCCAGCCAGCCGGCGAGGCCGCCCACCACAATCCACGATAGCAGTCCCATGTGAATATCTCCTTGAAGGTTCGGTCAACGGCTTAAGGTGATAAAGGCCGCTGGACCATTGAGTTGGTTGATCCCGTTGATAATCGCCAGAATTTCGTTGGGGAATATCCGAAACAGATATACCATCACAATGAGCGCGAGGACCGGGAAGAACAGCCGCCGCCCGCGCCAGAAGGCGACCACCAGAATCACCAGGATGACGATATCGACCCAGCCGATGGTGAAGGTGATGCCGGTCGGAATACCTGATTGAAGCAGCATGGTTGACCTCCTTCTGATGAGACTCTGATCGGTCTGTTATCGGGCCGGGGGTTTGAGTCATTCGCTAAGTGCTCAAACCCTCGACGCTTGATCGTTGTCTAGCTGTTGATGGTGTGGGTGGTCCGCTCATTGCCCGGGCCGCCGGGCGTCTGCTCACGGGTCGATCGGGTGACGGTGCGCGCCGTAGGCCGATCGGCCGCGATGGCGATCACGCGCACGATGACCCAGAACAGCAGCGCATACACGGCCATCGCGATGAGGGTCGTCAATTCAAAGATCGAGCCGTTGACCGCGGGCGTCCCCAGCAGGGCGTTGAACGGGGCGGTGAAGGCCCCCGTTATGCCATAGATAAACGTGGCGAAGCCGCTGTCCGCATTCGCCGCAATCAGTTTCAACATGAAGCGCAGCCCCAACAAGATCTCCAGGATACCCAGCACGGTCCACATGATCCGGTTGATCTGGAATACCCCCAGCCGTCGCTCGGCCGCCACATCGCGGGTCACCTGTTCGGTGGCCGCATAGCCTGCCTGTTGGGTGGTGACCGTTTCGGCGCGTCGATCGACGGATACTTCATTGATGTTTTGATTCTCAGACATGGTACTCCTTGTGTGTTTCAATAGTCCGTCACAGACCGTTTACCGGGACGGATTGGGCTATAGCGAATTCCTGTAAAACCAGCAGAAACCTATTCTGAAATGTCCCGGCCCCGCAGGCCATAGCTGTACGCTCAGGTGGCGTTGAGTGTTGGTGCGTGGTCGCTGATCCACTGGTTGATTTCGAGTTCCGCCTGAGCCTTGCCGTAGCCATATCTTTGCTGCAAAATGCCAGCGAGTTCTTCTGTTTTGCCGCTCAGCCGGGTGACGTCACCCTCGGTGAGTTTGCCCCACCGCTGTTTCACCTGGCCTTTGAGCTCGTGCCACTTGCCCTGTAAGATGTCTTGATTCGCGTCCATATAAGTTTCTCCGATAGTGGCCGGGCCACTCGATAGCGAGCCTGACCAGGCGGGCGTCGGCGGTCCACAACGCACGTTGCTAGTTCCTGTCGCTCATTTAAACGGTGGGGCGTGAAACCGCCCGGGCGCAATCGCCCCGCTTACCGGCTCAGCAGGATTAAGACCCCGGCCGCGATCGCGAGCACGGCCATGACCACGCCCGGAATCGCGATCGTCATCAGTTGCATGAGGCCGGTCAAGAT
>JAUQXD010000345.1 GCA_030834835.1 Thermoflexales bacterium
CAACACGATCGATCCCCTGGGCGGCTCGTTCTACGTCGAGTGGCTGACGACCGAAATGGAGAAACGCACCTACGCCATCTTCAAACAGATCAACAACTTCGGGGGCGTGATCAAAGCGATCGAGGCGGGCTACTTCCAAACGGAAATCGCCGAATCGGCCTTCCGTTATCAACGCGAGATCGATCTACAAAAACGCATCATCGTCGGCGTCAACGAGTATCAGATGAACGAACCAATCGCCATCCCGATCTTGCAGATGGACCCTGACGGCGAACGCAAGCAAAATGCGCGCCTGGAAGAATTGCGACGTACTCGCGATAACGAGCGTGTCGGCGTGGCGCTGAGCGCGCTGCGTGAAGCGGCCAAAGGCACCGCCAACACCATGCCCTTCATCCTCGACGCAGTGAAGGCGTATGCGACGTTACAAGAAATCACCGATGTCTTCCGGGATGTCTTCGGGGTGTATCAAGAGCCGGTGATTGTATAGGAGACCGCCATGCTCAATCACATCGCCCTCATTACCATCCTCACCGACGATGTGTCGCGTCTGGCCGCGTTTTATCACGATGCGTTGGGCTTTGCCATCAAGCAGGACATGGGTGGCTACGTTGAGTTCGAAAGCGACGGCGTGCGCTTTGCCGTGTGCGCCCGAGCAATTCTGCTGGACGCCAGCGGTCACGCCTCATATGCCGAAGCGCCGCGCGGCCACCGCTTCGAACTGGCCTTTCCGTGCGACTCGCCCGCCGAAGTCGATCGCGCTTACGCCGACATCCTGACCAAAGGCGCGGCCCCCATCCATGCGCCCGGCGATATGCCGTGGGGCCAGCGCACCGCCATGTTCGCCGATCCCGATGGCAACATCCACGAACTGTTTTCCGATTTGCCACACAATTGATCTACGCAATGGCCGCCAGCCGGCTGGCGGCGGCAGGTTACGGCGTGTAGTCAATGTAGATCGGGCTGGATTGGACGTTTACAGTGATATAGCCATCAGCGGCCGCGTTCAGGACAATCCGATTACCGAGTTTGTCGATCTTCGCCACTTGCGGCGCCTTCAACCGCAAGGAGGCTGAACCGTCGCAATCGGCTGGATAGCCCGTATAGGATGCCATCGACGGGCAATCGTACCAGTAAACGTCTAGCCGCTCCAGGCCCGACGAACCTTTCACCGTGAACTGATACGCCTCAATGAACGACGACCCGGTTTCTGATGCGGGAATGGTGCGCACAAAACGAGGCTCAGGCATAACGCCGACCACCGTGCGCAGGGCCGCATAAGCCGGGCGGGGGTTCAGCTGAGCATCCAGCAACCCCGGCAGGCTGGAATCGGTGGTGTCGATCAGTGCATACCACGTTACTGCCGACAGGTTGGCGGCCAGACTGCGGGCAAAGGCTTTGGGAACATAGCGGGCTTGCAGCTCCGAGCTGCCCCAGCTGCTGCCAGACGGCCAGCCAGTCTCTGTGACAATCACCGGCCGCGCGTAATGATATGTGTCCAGCAACTGTCGCACGTAGATAGCCTTGCCGATGATGTCCCGGCCATAAGGTTCCCACATATTCCGAAAAGCGGGATAGTAGTGAAAATTCGCCACATCAAAACACGGCCCGGCGCAGTTGGCCAATACGTCGCGCAAGAAGTTGCGATCAAACCGGCCGCCGACGTCACTAAACCAGTCCATGGCGATGCCGCCCATCACCACTTGCACCGAAGGATTGGCGGCCTTGATCACTGGATAGACAGCCTTCAACATACTGGCGTACTCCGCCCCTTTCAAGCCATACCATGCGACGTTATCCGGCTCGTTATAAAATTCCCAGTACTTCACATGCGGATAACGTGCCACCATCGCCCAGACGAATTCCTGCAGGTCCGCTAGATTGTTCACCGGGCCATTGACGGTGGGGCGGCCCAGTCCGGGTTGCCAACCAGCGTGACGACCAGATTGACCTGAGTGTTGCTGAGTGCCAACAGTGATGTATCGGCGTCTCCCCAGTAATAATTTTCCGGAGTGGTGTTGATCGACTCAATATTTCCCCAGAAAATGGGGTATCGCACCCAGCTCACCTTCGATTCGACGATGCGCGTCAGCCCGTACTGCGGGGTCAGCGCATAATAATTCTGCACGCCAAAAGGTGGCGTCACCGAACCGGCGTGGTAGGCAACCAGCGGCAAAAACTGACTATGCGCCAGCTGCCCAGAATTAGGGGTCAGCTGGCTGCCACTCACCGGCGGCGTGAAGAGTTGTGCCGAGTCCGCCGGCGTTGACGTAGACCGCGCCGACTGCTGAACGCCGTCGAGCGCGGCCGCTGAGGCCCGCAGACCTGTCAATACGATCAGCATACCAATGAATGACGCGCTTACAACGAATAGCCACCGAAAACTGCGGTGTTTACCACGTTCCATATCAATCTCCTATCGGGCTTACTGAAGGTGAGCGACCTCACCTGCGAATTGCCCGCAAATCAAGTTAAGTTTACTCAGGCTTTGCCGGTGCGCCCATGACGCCGTGGTCATTCAGCCACTACCCATTGGTATAGGTCGACCGGCACATCTTCTCCACATATGGAGGAAACTAGAAAATGGACGCCATTCTGCGCGCCAGATCTACAATTAAACAGCACAGATCGTTACCATAACTTGTGCTGACTGCTACTCCGCGGAGTGCTTACCTCGAATTCGTGAGGGCCGGTTGACAGAGTATGTGAGGGCGCAGACTGGCTGGCTCGACAGCGTCCGATTGACGCCATTTTCAGGCAACCGGGATGATACCACACACCCACGCGCAAACGGCCGTACCCGATGGCAGGGATGTCGCCTCACACACATGGTAGCGCGGTCTATCTCGACCGGCTGTTGCCGATTCAATAGAATGCGGTAGAATCGGTGCGAACGGAGCCAAGGGATGGCGATAGTTTTGGACAGGACTAATAGCTATGGCAACTAAACGTTTGGCAGTACTGACCAGCGGCGG
>JAUQXD010000346.1 GCA_030834835.1 Thermoflexales bacterium
ACCGCCTCCGGCTCGCAGCCGTTGGGACAGGTGCTGCGCTGGACGGTCGGCAGCAGATCGCTCAGGCCGCGCACCGCCGTCGTCTTGCCCGTGCCGCGCGGGCCGCTGAGCAACACGCCGCCCGTCAGCGGATTGATCAGCGTCAGGCATAACGCCAGTTTCATCTCAGTCTGGCCGACGATAGCGAGCAACGGAAAACGCGGCGCATCGGCCAACCCGCGATCGGTAGTGCGAACAGCCAGCACCTTCCGGGCCGGATTGTGCCGATTGAGAATATTGAGAAGTTGCGATGTGGTTTTGGGCATATGTCTGATGTTTGTGGAAGAGTCAAGCGGATTATACCATCGCGGGTGCGCGTGCGTGCGTGCGTTGTCTGCTATAATCGCCACAACTTCTCACGAGGGAGGCGAACAATGCAATACATGAAATTGGGGCGCACCGGTTTGTCGGTCTCGCGCATCTGTCTGGGCACGATGACGTATGGCTCACCACAATGGCGGCCGTGGGTGCTGAGTGAAGAGCAGGGGCGTCCGTTCATTCAGCGCGCGCTCGACCTGGGCATCAACTTCTTCGATACCGCCAACATGTATTCGCTGGGCGCGAGCGAAGAACTGCTGGGACGTGCCCTGAAAGACATGGCGCGCCGATCGGAAGTGGTGGTTGCGACCAAGGTCTTCTTCCCGATGAATGATAAGCCCAATCAGGGCGGGCTGTCGCGCAAGCACATCCTCGATGCAATCGATGCCTCGCTGCGCCGCCTGCAAATGGACTACGTCGATCTGTATCAGATTCATCGGTTCGATCCCAACACGCCGATCGAAGAAACGCTGGAGGCTTTGCACGATGTGGTTAAGGCAGGCAAGGCGCGCTACATCGGCGCGAGCAGCATGTACGCGTGGCAATTCGCCAGGATGCTGTATACTGCCGACCTCCACGGTTGGACCCGCTTTGTCTCGATGCAAGATCATTACAATTTGATCTATCGTGAAGAAGAGCGCGAGATGCTGCCGCTGTGCCGCGCTGAAGGCATCGGGGTGGTTCCGTGGAGCCCGCTGGCGCGCGGCTTCCTGGCGGGCAATCGAGCGCGCAGCGGCGGCGGTGAGACAACCCGCGCCAAAACCGACGGCTACGCCACCGACATGTATTATCAGCCCGAAGATTTCACGGTGGCCGATCGGGTGGCGGAACTGGCGCAGCAGCGCGGTGTCTCGCCCGCGCAGATCGCGCTGGCATGGCTGTTGCATCAACCCGGCGTCACCGCGCCCATCATCGGCGCGAGCAAGATGGCCCAACTGGACGAAGCGGTAGCGGCGCTGGACATCACGCTGAGCGCCGAAGACATGACGCGGCTGACCGAACCGTATGTGCCCCACCGCGTGCTGGGTCATAGTTAGTGCTTGACACGGCGTGAATTTCCGTTGTAGGATACAAGCGTTCATTCAGGATAGTGCCAATGGAAATGTTGTCGGTTGCGGAGGCGCAGCGCGCCATCCTCGCCAACGTCAAATCGCTGGAGTCTGAAACGATCGATCTGTTGACGGCACTGGGACGAGTATTGGCCGAAGAGGTTGTCTCAGACATCGATTTGCCGCCGTTCGATAATTCATCGATGGACGGCTACGCGCTTCAGGCGCAAGCCGTGATCGACGCCACACCCGATCGGCCCGCGCGGCTGCCCGTGGTGGCGGATATTCCGGCAGGTCATCCCAGCCCGATCGAACTGGCGGCGGGCACCGCGGCGCGCATCACCACCGGCGCCATGTTGCCGCGCGGCGCGGATGCCATAGTCCCGGTTGAGGATACGGACGATGAAGCGCGCGGTGCGAGTCCTTTGCCGGCGTCAATTGGCGTGCGGCGCGCCGTAAAATCAGGCGATTTCGTGCGGTATGCGGGTGATGATGTCCGGCGCGGTGAGCGGGTGTTGGCCGCCGGCACGCTGCTTCGACCGGCCGAAATTGCACTGCTCGCCGCCGTGGGGCAGGCTCAAGTGTGCGTGGTTCGACGGCCGCGGGTGGCCCTGTTGGCGACAGGCGATGAACTGGTCGAACCTGATCGCGTGCCAGGGCCGGGGAAAATTCGCAATGTCAATGCGTATGCCACGGCCGCGTTAGTGTTGCAATACGGCGGCGTGCCGCTGCCGTTGGGCATCGCGGCCGATCGGTTGGAAGCTGTGACCGCGAAACTGGAGAGCGCGATCGAGCAGGGGGCCGATCTGATTGTGGCCTCGGCCGGCGTATCGGTGGGCGCGTACGATCTGGTGAAAGATGCGGTGGCCGCGCACGGCGCGATCGATCTGTGGCGCGTGCGGATGCGGCCCGGCAAGCCGCTGGCGTTTGGCAACTATCGCGGTGTGCCATTCTTTGGACTGCCGGGCAATCCGGTTTCGGCGATGCTGACGTTTGAGCAGTTTGTGCGGCCGGTGCTGCGCGTGATGGCGGGCTTGACGCAGTGGCACAAGCCGACGATCGAAGTGATCGTGCAGGAAGCCATTGACAGTGATGGCCGCGAAACGTATGCACGCGCGTGGGTCGAGCGTGTCGACGGCCAATGGCAGGCACGCTTGAGCGGCGGGCAAGGGTCTAACATGTTGAGCAGCCTGGTGCGCGCGAATGCGCTGGTGATTGTGCCCGATGGCGTCCAGCGACTTGAGGCGGGTGCCGTAGCGCGCGCGCAGATGCTCGATTGGCCTGATTCCATCAACTGGGTTTGACCTTGCGCGATGCTTGCTTTTTGCTATAATCGCATTCGATTATCATAATCGCGTCGAATTATCAGAACTTATGCGTTGACGTTCAGGAGGACATTGATGCCGCGCATTCGCTGCAATTACGAAGGTTGCATTCACCTGGAAGGCACGCTGTGCACCGCTGATGAGATCGAGCTTGATCAGGAGCTAGGCTGTCTGACGTTTAGCCAGGTCGAGGAAGACGCGGTGGCCGGCCTTGAGGTCGATGTGGAAGAAGAAGAGGAGTGGGAGAAGGTCGTCGAAGATGAGGACGAGGACGAGTCCGATGATTGGGACGATCTTGACGAGGATGAGGACGAAGACGAAGACGACTGGGAAGATGACGATGATGAGGAAGATGCCGATAGCGGCTGGAATGCGCCCAAGCGACGGCGTTAACGTTTGGTCGCATCGGCTGAAGTAACAGCGCATTGAATAGATCAGCAGGTTCTGTCCGCAGAACCTGCTGATTTTTGTTGGCCCGTTGTCAATGAAAAGCGGCGCGATCTTCACGAGATCGCGCCGCTGATGTCTGATCGAGTTGACGACTACTGCGAACGGTGCTGCCGGATGGTGCGCGCGAAGATGTCTTCGTGCTCGGTGCGATCGACCTGGCGCGTCGCTTTGCCGGAGACGCCCGCCGGTTGATTGCTCTGCTGCGCAGCCTGGAAAGCCATCTGCATCGGCGTCAGGGCCGGGGTTTCGTCAACCTGAGCTTCGGCCAGATCGGCTTCAAAATCCATCTTCATGGTGAGCTTGATCTGGCGCTTCCTGGCGTTGACTTCCAACACGCGCACTTCCACTTCTTCGCCCACTTTCACAATGTCGGACGGCTGGCCGATGTAGCCGGAGCCCATCTCGCTGACGTGCACCATGCCTTCACGCTCGGCGCCGATGTCGATGAACGCACCGAAGCGCTCCAGACGCGCCACTTTGCCGGTGAAGATCTGGCCGGGGCGGATGTCGTTCCAATCGAGCGCGGGCGGCTCGACCATGCTCAGGCCGATGCGATTTTCTTTTTTGGAGGCTTTTGTCACCCAGACGGTGATTTCATCGCCTTCTTTCACTACATCCGACGGCTTATTGATGCGCGTCTTGGCCATCGAACCCACGGGCACCAGGCCATCCTTGGGCGCGCCGATGGTGACGAACGCGCCAAAATCTTCGACCTTGACGACTTTGCCGGTGAGTTTCAAGCCGCGCTGAAGATCTTGCCAGTCGAGCGGGGGCGGCTCCACACGGGTCAACAGCACTACACCTTCTGGTGCTTTCACTTGCTTGGCCCACACCGTAATGGCTTCGCCCTCTTTGAGGACGTCGGCCACGCGGGTGGTCATCTTGCCGGGCTGCACTTCCGATATGTGCAAGAACGCGTCGCGCTCCGCGCCAATATCGACGCGGGCGCCAGACAGTTCTACTTTAGTTACGGTGCCCTCAAACTTCATCTTAGGTTTAATGCTGCTGGTGGAGATGCGATCGGTCACGGCTATACCTTCCTGAGCGAAAATGACATGATAACGCCCCGGTTGGACGGGGCGCTGGAACTTCGTGCTTGGAACTGCCAACTGCACGGCGATTATATAGCTCAGGTTACAGACTGTCAAACAATCTGCGCGCGATTCATCAGGCCGCGGAGGTTTTCACCTGCTGATAGGTCGGGCCTGATCAACAGCCAGGCGCACCGACGTGCCACACGCCTGATCGTCTCAC
>JAUQXD010000347.1 GCA_030834835.1 Thermoflexales bacterium
CTTCGGTTGTCAGGTCTTTCCGAGAATTTCTTCGGACGAGACCGTGTCGCTCACTGCATAGGCGATTATAGTCAGGAAAGGCTTCCTGTCAAGCCCCAACTTCCTTAAAAGTTATGAATCGCACAATTACATCTCGCGCCGGCCTTCCAGAGCACGCGCTAACGTTACCTCGTCAGCATACTCTAGATCCCCACCCATTGGTAAACCGCGTGCTAAACGCGTGATCTTGATAGTCTGCGCGACTAACTTTCGCTGAATATACATCGCCGTATTCTCGCCTTCCAGACTCGGGTTCGTGGCGAGAATGATTTCCTTCACGTTGCCGCTCATCACCCGATCGACCAACTCGCGAATTCGCAAGTCCTCCGGGCCAACACCGTCCATCGGCGAGATGACGCCATGCAACACATGATACAGCCCGCGATATTCGCGCGTGCGCTCGACGGCCATTACATCCAGCGGCTCTTCGACCACACAGATCGCGCTACGATCGCGTTCTTCGCTCAAACAGATTGGACACGGACTATGCTCCGTGATGTTGAAGCAGATCGAGCAGAATTGGATGCGCTCACGCAATTCCTTCAGCGCGTCAGACAACTCGATCGCTTCATCGCCTTGCGAGCGAATCAAGTAATATGTCAGCCGCGACGCCGACTTCGGCCCGATGCCGGGCAGTCGCGAAAAGGCTTCAATCAAGCGCAAAACAGGTGGTGGTGTGGTGTCCATCGATTAACCGTTCGCTGCGTTTACAGTCCCGGAATTCCGAGTCCGCCCGTCAGCCCCTGCAATTTTTGCGCCGCGTGAGTCTGTGATCGCTCAATCGCTTCATTCACGGCGGCTACGAGCAAATCTTGCAGCATCTCCACATCGGTCGGATCGACGACGTCGGGCTGCAACTTGATCGACTTGATGCGCTGATTGCCCGTCACCACGATGGTGATCGCCCCGCCCCCGGCAGTGACTTCAATCGTTTCATCAGCCAACGCTTCTTGCGCCTTAGCCATCTCTTGCTGGAGTTTCTGAATCTGACCCAACATTCCACCACCGCCAAAACCACCACGTTGTTTCATGCTTGCTCTCCTGATTATCGATTTTGAACGGGCGTGACTTTCGCGCCCAACTGCATCGCCGCGCGGATCATCGGATCATCCACCAGCGATCGGACCAACACCTTCTGATCGAGCATTTCGCTCAACACATCTTCGACCAGTCGTTGACCTTTACCGGATTCAAATTTGCTTTTCAGTGTATCCGTCGTCCAGCTCAAGATCACCGTCTCGCCCTCAACGCCGAGCAGATGACAGCTCTTCAACAACGCCTCGGTCGGCACGTGACGCGCCTTAACTTCA
>JAUQXD010000348.1 GCA_030834835.1 Thermoflexales bacterium
CCGTCGTTTCCATTTGATACTCATAGCGTTCGCCGCCCTGCGCTCCACACTGCGTCCAGATGAGATACCGGGCACCGTCCAGAAAGACCAGCTGCGGCAAACTGCCGTCGGGATTGGGTAGCATGCGTGTCTCGCCGAGTGTCAGACCATCGGGCACGGCAATGCGCAAGGTGTAGCCGGTGAGCGCCTGGTGCACCTCCACCCGCGTAAAGAACGTGACCGCCTCGCCGGGATAACGGCGCGAGAAATCGGCCACATGTGCAATCGTGACGGCCGGTGGCAACAGCGTATTTTCGTTAGAGTACTCGATCATAATTCAGCAGTCGTGATGGCATGTTCCAGCGAACAGATCAGCGCGTCGGCGGGAATATCGATCTTCTTTTGATCGACGATCTTCAGCTGTCTCTCCGGAGGTACATACTCCGGTGTGGTCGCCCCCTCCGGGGGCGGAGGCAGTTGGTTTTCTTTGGCGGGAATCACCGGTCGCCAGGCCAATTGCACATCCAGCACATGCTTGACACCCGGAATCTTCTGCACCAGCGAATAGATTTCAGAAATGAACAGGGGGCGCCCGAATGGCCAGCCATCCCAGTCCGGTCCCATGGCATCACTGGGTGTCGCTTCGGCACTGAACACCAACGGCGACAGGAAGTTCTTCAAGCTGTCGTTGACCCGGTTGATGACGTTGGCCGGCTGGCTGTATTCCGAGACCACGATCTCGGTCGTGACCTTAATGCCGATGTAGCGCGGCTCACGAATGCGCAGGTTCGTCGTCAGCAAGCGGAATTGATCGAGATGCTTTTCGATCGTTTTCGCCAGTTCCGGCTCCAGGTAGAGCCGGGACAGGTCGTCGGCTTTGAGCGCATCGAACACGGTCGGCACAACCAGCAATTCCAAGGTGCCGGGCGGCAGCAGCGTATCTTTGCCGGGAGCACGGCATTTGATGCGTGCGGCCGATCGGCTGGCGAGCTTCGCCAGACTCTCATAATCTTCAGCCGTCACAGCGCGCTGCTGCGCACGAATCTCGCGACGAGCGCGCATCTGCGCCTCTTCCAATGTCTCCGAATCGCGTCCGCCTTCGGCACGCACCAGATTGGTGACACGATCGATATACGGCACGGCGGACTTTAACACTTCAATGCGATGGGCCGGGACGTTGCCAATGATGCCGCCGCCATGACGGTATTGGGTGAAACGCACCAACCGGTTGGCTTCAGGAACACGGCCATATTGGCGCATGGCACCATCGCTTTGCCGGATGCATGGCCCAAAATTGACTTCGCCCGTTGAATCATCCAGTATGAAGTGGCGATCGAACCGATCGGACTGAGAAAAATCAGCGACGCGCGTCCACGGCATGAAGACCGGCTCGCCATCGCGCAGCTCTTCAATCTCGACCGTTTCCTCAGGACGCAGGGCCAGCACGGGCGCGTGCTGTAGACGGAAGGCCTGCCCCGGATTGCCGGTGGTCTGGCCCAAAATTTCTTCGCGCACAGCGACCGCATGGGTGGCCAGCGCTGTCGCCCCCAACGCATAAGCCACGACACCCGCGACGCGCGGCGACTGCGTGTACATGCCTTGTTCTTCGCGGCGTCGTTCCAGGCGGCAGCGCAGCCAGTACGCATTGCGTCCGTGAACTTGCGCGGCCTTCATGGTCAAGGGCAGATAGAACACCAGCTGTCCACGCGGATTGTTGAGGCCGCCGGTTGTATCTTTTTCGCCGGGGAATTGACTGGGAACCACCTCGAACCACTGGCCGTCACCGGTCGAGCACTCCCACACCCAGGGTGGATCGCTGCGGCGCACACCGGTGGCCTGGGTTTCCTCACAGGTAAAGTCCAGGCGCAAAATGTGCCCACTGATATCCTGGGTGTCGTCAAAGCCGAGATAGAAGGTATCGCCCAATTGCGGGCGTGGCTGACTGAAAGCGTAAAAAGTCTCCACGCCCAGCCGGGGCAAATAATTTTTGACGAAGTCTGCTTCGCGTCGAACCTGGGTCAAATGCGGCGGCGTCACCAGCAGCCGCCCATCGGTGGTGAAGACGACTTCCTTCTCTTCATCCGTGGCGCGCGTGGCAACTTCGATGCCGGCCGGAACGATCGCCACGGTGGTGTCCTCCGCGCTGATGGGGAAAGGCGTCGACAGGCGAAACGTCAGCTCCACACGCGCGCTGCTGGCCGGCTGGAGTTGCACACCGAGCATTTCCAAGAACTTGATGTAGTTCTTCTCGGGCACGCGATTTAAGCGATAAGCCAGTAATTCCGTCATCCAGGCAAACAGTTCGATGAGCGTGATGCCGGGATCGCTCAGATTGTAATCGGTCCACTCTGGACAATAGCGGATGATCCGGCGGCGAGCTTCGTCAACCAGATCGCGCTGAAAACGGAGATCGTCCAGATTGGGAGTTGGCAATGTCATACGCGTCCTTTAACAATGAAAGATGAGTAAGGGCAACTCCAGGTACTACTCTTCACCCGGCTCCTGTTCGCCGGACAGATAAAAGGGATAGACAATGCTGCGTTCGTGGTAGGTGTCGCGCACCCGGTACTTGACTTCAATCAACAATGCGCCATCTTGCG
>JAUQXD010000349.1 GCA_030834835.1 Thermoflexales bacterium
GACCTGCTTTTCACGCACCACGCATCACGCAATACGAACTACGTTATAGCCTGAAATATCGGCTTAGATCCGGCTTCCAATTCACCGCGTTATACTCGCCGGATTTGGTGTCCTGCACGTAACGGCCATAGTACTTGCCGCGCGCGATGTTGCTCAGCGCCTGCCGCAGCACGTCGACTTCTTCCGCCGTGTTGTACAGGCCGAACGAGATCCGCGTCAGGCCGGGCATATCCGATCGGTTGTTGACCAGAACATCGTTTCGCACCCGATTGGATTCCTCGGCGGACAGGCCCAGCAGGTGCAGCAGGTACGGATGCGCGCAGAAGCAGCCGTTGCGCACGCCGATGCCCCATTCCGCACCCAGAATTGCCGCCACCAGAAAGTGCGACATACCGTTGAGCGTGATCGGAATCACGCCCAGTCGATTGGCCGCGTTGGCCGGATTGGTGTCGCCGTAAATGCGCAGGCCGTCGATGCTCGACAGCGCGTCCAATGTGTAGGCGGTCAATTCGGCTTCATGCTCGGCGATGACGTTCATGCCAACCTTATTGATCACCTTGATGGCGGCAGCCAGCGCCACCGCGCCCACCACGTTCGGCGAACCGGCCTCATCCCGATCGGGCGGACTGGCCCACTCGACGTGATCGACCGTGACGATCTCGATCGTGCCGCCGCCGCGATATTCCGGTTCGCCCTGTTCAAAGGTGTCTTTGCGCCCGATGAGTGCGCCCGTGCCAAACGGCGCATACATCTTGTGAGCGGACAGCGTCACGTAATCGAGGTGCGCGGGATCGTCGAGTGCGCCCATCGCGACGCGGCGGTGCGGGGCCAGTTGGGCCGTATCGATCAGAATTTGCGCGCCCGCCTTATGCGCCTTCTCCGCGATGCGATGAATATCGGGCAGGTGGCCGGTGACGTTGGATGCACCCGTAATCGCCACCAACTTCACACGGCCCGCGTACGTCTCCAACAACCGATCGAGATCGGCTTCATCCAGGCGGCCCAGTTCGTCCGCGCGGATGTGCTCCGTATGCGCGCGCGCCCGCCACGGCAGATCGTTGCTGTGATGTTCCAGCAGCGACACCAGCACCACATCGTCTTTGGTCAACGGCAACCGATAGGATAGCTTATTCACGGCTTCGGTCGTGTTCTTGCCGAAAATGACCGCGTGATCCTTCAGGTTCGCGCCGACGAATTCCGCCACGATGCGATGCGCGTCGTCGTAGGCCTGCGTTGCCACCTTGCTCTTGAAGCCCGTGCCGCGATGCACCGACGAATACCACAGCATGAACTCGTTGACGGTATCCAGCACGTCTTTCAACGTCGGAGTGCTGGCCGCGTTGTCGAAGTTGATGTAGGGGCGCGTCTCGTCGTTGTTCAACAGCGGCACGCGCGTGTGAATGCCCACTACGCGCTCGCGCAGGGCGTTCAAGTCTTGGGCGGCAGATTTGAGCATAGTGGCCTGTCCTTCAAATCAGATTGCGTGCAACGGGGAGCGTGCTGCGTGCTGCGTGATACAGCGTGGCCGGGACCGGGCCACGCACTACGCACCACGCACCACGGATTCTACTCTTCGCTGTGATAGCCTAACCGGCGCACTTCGCGCTCGTCGCTACGCCAGTTCTTGCGCACCTTCACCCACAGTTCCAGAAACACTTTCCGGTCGATGAGCCGCTGGATTTCGTGACGGGCATCCGCGCCGATCTGCTTGAGCATCGCGCCGCCGCTGCCGATGATGATGGCTTTGTGCGTGTCCCGCTCCACGTAGATCGTCGCGCC
>JAUQXD010000350.1 GCA_030834835.1 Thermoflexales bacterium
TCCATCGGCGCAAACGCCGTCTCGCTGACGGTCGTGACGTTCAGCCCCTCGGTCGTGAAGAAATCCGTGTGAATCGTCACCAGGCGATTGTCCGCCCGGTCCCACTCCTGGATGATGACAAACTGCGCGTTCGTGGCGCGCACCACCTGATGCGTCACCGTCTCCAGCACCTGCCGGTATTCCAGCGACGACGAGATGGCCTGCCCGGCCTCATACAGCAGCGATTGTTCTTGCAGGCGACGCTGCGACTCTTCAAACAACCGCGCATTTTCGATGGCCACTGCCGCCTGATCGGCCAGCGTCGACAACACCACCAGGTCGGTATTGGTGAAGCCGTTGGGCACAAACTTGTCCACCGACAACACGCCGATCAATTGCCCGGCTGCCGACAGCGGCACCAACAACACCGAACGGACCTGCACGGTGACCGGATGCTGCACGAACCGGGCATCCGTCAGCACATCGGGGATAATCAGGCCGCGCGGATCGGCGATGATCGCGCCGATCAGGCCTTCATTCGGGCCAAAGCGCATTCGGCTCATCAGATCCAGATCGAAGCCCACGGCCTTGCGCGGCACGAACTTGCTGTCCACCGGGTCGCGCAGGAAGATGGTGGCGTGCTGGCTGCCCACCAGTTCGACCGCTGCGTCCAGGACCGTCGCCATCAACGCATCCAGATCGAGCTTCGCGCCGATCGAACGCCCCACCTCGTTGAACAGGGTCAGGTTATCGAGCCGCTGCTGCAAGTCTGCGTACAGCCGCGAATTTTCGACGGCGATGGCGGCCTGATTGGCGAACAGTTCCAGCGTTTCAATCGTCGCCCGATCGGGTATCTTGCCGCCCAGCGGCTCGTCGACCGACAGCACACCCAGCACCCGATCGCCCGCCCCGCGCAGCGGCGTCAACAACACATCATCGGCGTGCCAGTGGCCGGGCGTGCGCACTTCAGATCGATCGGTCGCCGGCGAAGTGTAGGTGTCAAGCGGGTCTGTGACCTGCCGGTGTTCCATCGGCACGTAGTAGCTCTGGCTGATGCGGAAGCGATCTTGCAGCGCGTCCGTCATCACCGCCCAGGGCTGCGCCACGCGCCGCATCTCTTCAAACACAGCGATGGGAATGCCAGCCGCGGCCACGCGCTGCAAATGCGGCGGCTCGCCTTCTACCAGGCTCAACGATACAAGGTTGAAGCCGACCGTCTCCTGGATGGCATGCACCACGTCATCCAGAATCAAGTCCAGCGGTTGATCGGTGCGGAACGCCTGACCGATCTGGAACAGGTTGGTCAACTGCTCGGCCTTGCGGCGCAGCAGTTCACCGCGCTCCAGTTGATCTTCCAGGCGCAGCGCATTGCCGATGGCGATGGCCGCCTGCGACGCCAGGGCTTCCAGGAAGCCCACGTGTTCATCGGTAAAGGCGTCGATTTGAGGGCTTTCCAGATTCAGCGCACCCACCACCGATTGCGCGTACCGGATGGGCACGGCGATTTCCGATCGGGTTTGCGGCAGTAGCTCCACGTAATCAGGATAGGTGCGGACGTCGCCCACTACGATAGGCGTCTCGCTGCGCACAGCCCGACCGGTGATGCCCGTCCCCACCGGTACTGCTTCAGTCTGTAGTCGTTTGACGTATTCGGCTGAATAGCCCTGGGACGCCTGAGTATGCAATTCCTGCGTTTCCGCATCGATCAGGCTGATGAAGCCGTGGGTGGCGCCCGTGACCTTCAACGCTTCGGTCAGCACCACATCGAAAATGCGCTCGCGATCGAGCGTGGCGTTCAGTTCCTGGCTGATGGCGCTCAATGCGGTCAGCTCGTCCACCCGTTCGCCCAGCCGCAGGTCGGCAATCTGGTACAGGCGCGCATTGGACAGCGCAATGCCGGTCTGATTGGCGATGGCTTGCAGGACGTTCAGATCGTTTTGATCGTAAGCGTACTCGTTCTCAAGGTCTTGCAGCACCAGCGCGCCCATCACCCGGTCGCCGGCGATCATGGGCACGCCCAGCCAGACTTTGGCCGGGTTGTCCGAGCCAACCGTGCGCACCTCAATGCCCAGTTCGCGCGCCCGGGCGCTGATGTCGCCCTGCAGCATCAGCATCTGGCGCTTGCGGCAGACGTAGAACGTCAGCGTGTTGCCGCCCCGCTGGGTGCGCTCATCGGGCGGCAAGTCCAACAGTTGATCGTTCTCGTACAGCCGCGCAAACGTCAACTCGTCGCGGTCTTCGTCGTACAGGGCAATGAACAGCGTGTGCGCGGCGATGATGCGATTGATCTGCGGATAGAGCAGTTCCAGAATGTCGCGCTCATGCAGCGCCGACGAAATCTCACGACCGACCTCGCCCAGCAGGCTGAGCTGCGTCAGCCGCCGCTCGCGATCGGCGGTCAGCCGCGCGTTGACGATGGCGTCGGCCAGGAACGGCAGCACGGTCGTCAGCCGCTGCTCGTCTTCGGCTGTAAACGGATCGGTGGTGCGCTTCGCCATGTAGACTTCGCCGATGGCCTCATCGCGAATGACCAGCGGCGCCGTCAACAACGCGCGCACCTGATACCGCTCGATGAACGGGCGATACAGGCTCATGACCCGTCGATCGTTCAGCGCATCTTCGGTGCGAAACACCACGCGCGTCTTAAACACACTATGACGGAAGGTCGCCTGGGTCGTATCGATGCGGAAGTCTTGCACCTGTTCGGGCAAATCACCGAACGAAGCCACCGTCAACGGTTCCAGGAAGTGCGTGTTGGTATCGTAAACCAGGGCCAGTCCCAGATCGGCCCGCACGAACCGGCCGATCTCCGTCATCAACTGGCGCAGCACTTCGTCCGGCGTCAACGCCGAAGCCGCGGTGGTCGAGACGCGCAACAGTTCGGCCGATTCGTTGACCCGGCGGCGCGTCTCGGCAAACAGTTGCGCATTTTGAATCGCCACCGCCGATTGCGAGGCGATGGTCTTCAGCATCTCGATGTTCGCCGGAGTAAAGGCGCCCGTCGAGAACGAGCCCAGTTCCAGCGTGCCGACCAGATCATCGCCGGCCAGCAGTGGCACACCGCACACCGACTTGACCGGCATTTGATCGGCCGGCAACAGCGGCTTGATCGGGCTGTCGGCGACATCCGTGATGATCAGCGGTTGACGCTGCTGCGCAATCCAGCCGGTGTAGCCTTCGTCCAGATGATAGATCCCCGGTGTGCGCCTAGCATATTGATCGGACTGCAGCGTGCCGCCACGGCCGCGCGTGCGCAAGACGCCGTCAGCCGCATGCCAGAGGTTGATCTCCGCGTGATCGTACGGGATGATCGATCGGATGGATTTAAGGATCGAATCGAGGGTGTTATCCAGATCGAGCGAGGCGCTGATCGCGCGATTGATCTCCGCCACGACCGTCATTTCCTGCGCCCGCCGCCGCTCGACTTCATACAGTTGCGAGTTCTTGATCGCCGCGGCCGATTGATCGGCAAAGCTGGTCAGCAGGCGTTGATCTTCGCGGCTGAAGGCGGGCGTGCCGGGCCGGGTGGAGACTTGCAGCACACCCACCACGGCGGCGTCGACGACGAGCGGCAGGTTCATCACAGCGGCCACATCCGCATCGTGCGGCCATTTGGCGACGAAGCGTTGATCCGATTGGGCATTGGCCAGAAACAGCGAGCGATTTTCGCGCGCCACCCAGCCCACCAGACCCTCGCCCATGTCGTAGGCCAGGGCAGGCTGCGGCACGCCTTCAAAATCCCACCAGCCGCGCAGTTCCAATTGCCGGGTGTTGTCATTGGCGACAAAGATGGCGCAGCGATCAGCGCCCACGGTCCCCGCCGACTCGCGCGCCAGATTGCCCAGCACGTTTTCCAGATCGAGCGAGGTGATGGCTTTGCCCGCTTCCAGCAGCGTGGACATTTCCTTGACGCGGCGCTGGGCGGTTTGATACTGCAGCTCACGCTCGCGCGCCACTTCCGCCAGGTTGCCCTGCGCGTCCTGCAACTTGTGCGCCATCTCGTTGAATTCGGTGGCCAGATCTTCCAACTCGTCGCCGGTTTGCACGCCGGTGATGCGCTGGCTCAGATCGCCGGCGGCCAATTGCTTTGCGCTGCGTCGCAGCTTTTCAATGGGCGCAGCGACCCGCTGTGAGATGTAGATGGCCATAAACACGATCGAAACGAGTGACAGCAACAATAACGCCGCACCAGCCAGCATGAAACTATTGACCTGGGCGAAGGCATCAGCTTCCGGCTGCTCGACGATGACGTGCCAGTTGGTCTCGCCCAGGGACAGCGGCGCAAAGTAGGCCACTGTCGATTCGGCGGGGGCAACCAGACTGGCGTCATATTTGCGTGTTGTGCCTGACTCAGACTGGGAGGCGATCGCATCTGACACAACGCTCAGCTTCGACAGATTGAGATTCGGCACAGCCAGCAGGTCACGATAGGCGACCAGCGTGCCATGATTATCGACAATGAAAGCATAGCCGTGCTGCCCTACCTGCGCGCCAGCCACGCGATCCCACAACACGGTTAGATCGACCAACGCCGTCACTACGCCGACGACCTGTCCGCCCTGCGTGACGATAGGCTCGGCCAACGTGACGACGGGGAAGCTATTCAAGGCCCACACCGGCCCCAGATAGCTGGCGCCAGACATGGCGGTCGTAAACGCGGGCGTCAGCGCCCCGTCGCCTTCGGGCAGAACGGCATCGGGTCGCGTGATGCGTGCCTGCTCCGCGCCGGCGGCATCCAGCACAACCAGTTCCATAAAGCCCGGCTCGGTTTGCCGGACATTCTCTAAGATGCGGGGCAACGCCGTCGCCGCCGCGGTGGACACCTCCGCAACATTGGCGATGCTGCGCACATCGTTCTGTAGCATAGTGACATAGCCGCCAGCCTGCGCGGCCAGGCGCTGAGCCACCTCGCGCTGTGCAAACACCGTCTGCTCGCGCTGCGTGTTAACGCTGAAAACCAACATCACAATGACGACACTCACCGAAACTATCGCGCCCAACGCAAACGGACCCAACAGGCGCACGCTCAGTCGGTCAACGATTCGGTTTGGTCGTGCTTGATCTTTACTTGCCACAGCCCTACCCTATTGCCGATCGATCAACAACTTCTCGAATTCAAACAGCCCATTCCGCACCCGACTGCCACTGACCAGGGTCACGGTCGTGTCGCCGTTCCGATCGAACCCGAACGGCCCGACGGTACCGTCGAACCCGGCAGCGCTGGTGACATACGCCAGGATGCTGGCTCGATCGATCACGCCGTTCTGCTGCACAGACGCCCGCATCGCCGTGATGAGCACTTGCGCGGCGTCATACCCCAATTGGGCGAACGCTTCTGGCTCTTCGTTATACTTTGCCTTAAAGTCCGCGTAGAACTTCTGCCCCATCTCTGAGGTTAGTTGAGCGGGCGGCGCGCCGACGAAAGTCGCGTATACGCCTTCGGCCGTACCCTGAGCCTCATCAATCAATGTCGTATCGACAATCGCATCCGGCCCCATAAACTCCGCCGTGATGCCCAGCGCGCGCATTTGCTCTACGATCAGAGCTGCTCCATTCGCAACTGTGCCACCGAAGTACACCACGTCCGGTCTGGCCTGTTTGACCTGCGTCAAAACGTCAGTGAAATCCAATGCTGTTTTGTCAATTGTCTGGTGGCCGACATTCTTCAGGCCCAGCTGCTCGGCTCGGCGCGCAAACAATGCCGAGACACCCGCGCCGTAAGCCTCGCCATCGTCGAGCACGTAGAACGATCGGAATTTGAGATCCCGCGCCCAGACCGCAGCCGCCGGTCCCTGCACATCATCCGTCGAGCAGGTTCGGAAGAAATTGCGGCGGCCCGTCGGGTAAAAGATGGCCGGTTCGCCCTGTGCAAAACCGGGCCTGGTCAGGCCCGGCCAGGTCGTGCTGGGGCTGATCTGAATCAGGCCCGCACGATTGGTCAACGGCAGGCTGAGCTTGGCCGCGCCGGAATTCATCGGGCCTAAATAGGCCACCGCCAGCGTATCCGAGATCGCCTTTTGGACATTCTCCAGTTCCATGTAGGGCTGCCATTGGCCGTTCACGTCGCCATTGTCAAGTACTTCCAGTACAATCTCCGTATCACCGATGTATCGGGCGTTATCATTATCAAACGCCAGTTGAATCCCCTTGACGATGCCGCCGCCGATGTTAGGCCCGCGCATCGGAAAACTCAAATACACGCGCACCACACGGCTGCCGGTGGGCTGGCAGGCGGGCAGGACAAGCGTCAATGCCACCAGCAACACCAGGCCCAGCCGACTGAGTTTCATAGACCACCGGTTCATCTTGACGGGTTCCTTGATTGGCGGCTAACTGCACGCCTGCCGTCGCGCTTCGGCAGACACTTCCGTAATCTCGCGAATGTCCGTGAAGTCCTGCCCGGTCGAGTGCACAACGCCCACGCACAACTTCATCAACGGCACCTGCTGTTCCTTGCCGTCGGCATCTTTCACCACAATCGAGCCGCGCTCGCGATCCTTAAAGGAGTAATGCGCGCCGATCTCCTGGTTGAAGCGCTTGACGGCCGACTCGGCCATGGCCGTGGCTTTGTCCTCGGCCGTAATCACGAGAAAATCGTCGCCGCCCACATGCCCGATGAAATCGTCCGGGCCGCCCAGCTTGTCGTCGACTTCGCCCAGCAGCAGCGTCGTGAAGCGCAGCACCTCGTCGCCGGCCACAAACCCGTAGACATCGGTGAACGCTTCCATGTGGCTGATGCCGACATACAACAGGCCCCAGTCCTGGCGGCGCATCAGGCTGCGCAGCTGCTCTTCGATCAATTTACCGCTGGGCAGCCCGGTCGTCGGATTAGTCAGGCTCTCGCGCTCGGCGCGCCGCATCGCGCCCTGCACGCGCAGCCGCAGTTCCTCGATGTCGAAGGGCTTGGTGATGTAATCGTCTGCGCCCAGCTCTAGGCCCGCGATGCGATCGCTGCGCTCGTCCTTCTGGGTCAGAAAGATAATCGGGACGTGGCTGGTGCGCATGTTCTTGCGCAAGCGCGTGCAGACTTCGTAGCCGTCGATATCGGGCAGCATGATGTCCAGCACGATGACGCTGGGCAGCTGCTTGCGCGTGCGCTCCAGCGCGTCATTGCCGCGCCCGGCCACCGCCACTTCGTAGCCCTGCGCGCTGAAGTAAATCTTCAGCATGTTGGAAATGTCGGGATCATCTTCGACGACCAGAATGCGTCCTTTAATCATGCGTCACCTCGTCTTATGCACCACTGCCTGCGGGTATGTGCCGTTCGCGGCGCGCGCCGGCCAACTGCGCCTGCCGTTTGATATGCTCGATTTGCTCGTCGGTCACGGCCCGCTCGAACGAGCGGAAACCGCCCAGGCGAAACCCGTGCCGTTCCGCGATTTGTTCGATCGCCGTCACCTGCTCAACTGTCAGGTCCTTGCCCAGCGTGTAACTCTCATACTTGCCATCCAGCGCCAGCGCCATCGTTTCGGCCATGCACGCATACGCCATCCCCGGCGGAAAACCAAAGTCAAAATGAAAATCCACCGCGCCGGGCACGGCCACCATGCCGCCCTCGATCACCAGCACGTCATCGCGCTGCTCCACCACCGACCGGCTCACGTCGCGTGGGCGGGCCACATCGCACACCACCGCGCCCGGCTTCAAATGATCCGGCTGAATGATCGCATCCAAGGCCGAAGTCACCGTGATGATCAAGTCGGCAGCGCGCAGCGCATTCAAATCAGATGTGACCTGCACGTCCGCGCCGGCCGTCTCGCATTTCGATTTGACCTGCGCCAGCCGATCGGCCTTCCGCCCGATCAAGATGATCTGCGGCACATCGCGCGCCAGTAATTCGGCCGCCACTGCCCCGATCGAACCGGTCGCCCCGACGATGGCCGCGGTGGCCGTAGACAAATCGATGTCCATGCGGCGGGCCGCCTCTTTAGTCGCCTGCACGGCCACGGCCACGGTATAGCTATCGCCGGTCGTCACCGGGCAATCGACTCCGCGGCTGATTGTTACGCCGCCATCGCCCACGACCGAGGTATACGCGCCCAAGCCCACCAGTTTTGCGCCTAATTTCTGTGCAAATTTGGCCGTGGCAATAATCTTGTTATAGACCGTCTTTGGTGGCAGCGACATCATGCGCTGCGGCGTAAACGGGCACGCTACAAACCAGCCGTCGATTTCCTTGCCCGTTGCTTGCGACTTCACGCCCGTGATGTGCGAGATATACACGGGCGGAAAAAACCTTGAAAGAAAGTTGATCGCCCCGACCGGCAGCACCTTGCCTAACAGCGGAAACTTGCGCCGCACATCGCGCTTCGGATCGATTGGATGAATGATAAATGCAAAATTGTCCAAATCAGCCTCGACCTTGCCAACGACAACCTCCCCCGCAAGGTGAATGTCATTTCCCGTTATGCGGGTACTGCGGCGGATGCAATTCCAATCCGCGCGGCAGTTTGTGATGATCGCTGTCCGCATAGGTGATATTGTGCGAGAGCACCTTCTCGGTCCGCGACCCCACCAGCAGCACATCGGACTCGATGGTACGCGCCGGGAAGATAATCAGCCCCGCGCCCAGGCGGCAATTGTGGCCCACGCACCCGCCGATCACCGGCAGATTCAAGTCCACCAGTTGATCGCGATAAAACACCTTGATCGGGCGCGGCACCAGATTGAAATCCGTAAACGTGGAACCGGCCCCGATGAACGTATCGCGCCCCACCACGCACATCTGCAAACAGGTGTTTTGCGCCACCATCGAATTCTCGCCGAGCGAGGTCATGAACAGCGACGCCCGGAACGGCAGGAATGAGCCATCACCCACCACGCTCAGCATTAGCTGACAGCCCTGCGCCACCGACACGTTATTGCCGATCACACAGTTGTCAATCACCGCGCCCGGGCCGACGAACACATTGTTGCCAATCGTCGTCGGGCCGTGGATGACAGCCGTCGGATCGATCCGCACATCCTTGCCAATCTTCACCAGCGCCGGGCTGGAGATCGCCTTCTTGCGCTGCACCATCGCGCTCAACAACACGCGCAACTTCGGCACTGTCCGCTCGATCTCTTTTTCGGCGCGCGCGCCTTCAGCAAACACGCCAAACGGCACATTGGCGATGAACAGATGCACCCAGTGCTCGATCGATAGAAACGCCCGGCGCGGAATCTGATACGTCAGGTCCCCTTGATTGGGCGCCATGTACTTGGGCACGTTATAGTAACCGATTTCTCTGGCCAGCGTATCCACCACCAGCGGCCGTGGATTAGGTTCTTTGCCGTGAGGGAAGTACCACAGATCGGCCACCAGCAGGTCGCCCTCGGTGAAGCCTTTTTCCAGCCGGATGCCGCTTTGCAGCGGCAGCGCGTGCGTCTTGATGGCCGGATCGTTGGGCGAGAAAGCCACCCGGCACGCTTTGCCCAGCGAGCGGGCGCGCTTCAAAAAATGATCAATAAATGCCTGATCGAAAAACAGGTTATCGCGATAAACGATCGATTCCACCCGATCGGATGGCATCGCTTCCAACGAGGAGGTCTCGCGCTCTTCGCGCGTATAAGAGGCCAGCACATCCCGCTGAAACAGCCACAGGGGCTTATTCAGAATTCGCAGATCGCGCGCCGGTTCGTTAAACGGTGAGATCGGGCGCAGATCGCGGATGACGATGCGGCGCAGGGTGCGTTCTTTTTGGGCGGGCATAGGGCGCAGGAGACACTGTGCGGCGAGGCGAGTGAAGGCTAAGCCAGGATAAAGCTGTATAAGACCGGCGCCTGGCCACCGACCACCAACCACTAACAGTTAAGGGCTAGCCACTCACGGTCTGTCTCCAACCTCCACCTTAACAAAAATTCCTCAAGACAACCTGACCTAATCTAACGGTCGCTTATTGACCACAATCAAACACTGCGGATCACCTTTGGCAATGCACTGCACTTCTTCCACGTGAAAACTCTTGCCGCTGCTGACCCAGTACAGGCCCTCTTGCAAGATACCCACGGCCAGATGACAGCACGGCTCTTCGGCGTGGCGATTCCAGCAAACCGGGCACCGATCGATAATCCACAGATATTGATCGGCTTCTTCACCCAGCCGCACGATCTGATCGCTAAACTTGTTAAACGTCTCGGCAAAAACCTCAAAGCCGACTTTCAGCTTCATGCCCAGCGGCAGCAATCGAAACGCCAGATCGGCGATGCCCAGTACCGGGCCAAATTCCTTGATGCCATATTTGAAGCACGCCCGGCCCGCTCGCAATGCCAGGCCGCGCGAGCCGCGCGGCCCATACATTTCATCCAGCGCCTGCTGGATCGCGCCGACCTCTTCAAACGTAAACTGGCGATCGAAATTGTTGGGCGGATAGCTGTTGACCAGGTTCTTCAACCGCGCCAGATTCAAAATGGCATTGACGCCATTCCGGCCCATTACCTCTTCCATCGCCAACAAAATGATGCGGCCCATTTTGTTGGGGTAGAAAAAGTGCCGATCGCTGGCCGGGCGAATGTTGCCCGCCGTGTCCAGCGGCGGCACGGAATCAAACGGTTCGGTCATCACGCTCACACTCGATTAGCGGGCGGCGCGTCACCGGCCAGGAACTGACGCACCGCCGCGTTAAACAGGTCCGGCTCATCCAGCATGGGAAAATGCCGCGATTGCGCCAGCATCACCACGTTTGAGCCGGGCACCATCTGGCTCAGCACGTCAATCTGCTTCGGGTTCACGATGTTGTCATGCTGGCCGTAAACCCCCAGAACGGGGGCGGTCAACTGACCTAACTGCTCACTGAGATCCGTATGGCGCAAATCGCCGATGCTGCGGAAGAACGATTCCATGCTGGTCTTGTCAACGTCGTGCAGCAGCATCTTGCGCACGCGCTCGTTATCGCCGGCGGTGTTGATGCGCACCAGTGTTGTCACAATCAGGCGCGTCACCGAGGGCACGCTCTGGGCCAGCTGCACCCAGTTCAACGCGGCCAGCCGCAAGAAGAAATTGAGCGATCGCCCCTGAATCGGCGACCCGACCACGCCCACCTTTGTGATGCGATGGGGATACTTTAAGGCAAAGTCCAGCGCCACGGTGCCGCCCATGGAGTGCCCCAGCACCGGCGCGCGCTCGATGCCCAGAATCTCCATGAATTGATCGACCATTTGAACGTATGATTCGACCTTGAACGGCGGCGTATTCTGCTTGCCCGATTCGCCAAACCCCCAGAAATCAAGCGCATAGACCTTGTAGCGCCCGTTCTCGGCCAGGTCAATCATCACGTCCTGCCACACGCCCCAGGAATTAATCCAGCCGTGCAGCAAAATAACGGGCCGCCCCCGGCCATACGCCTCATAATGCACGATACCCTGGGAGGTGACGATCGAACTCATCGCACAGCCAACTGTCTGCGCCGGGCTGTCGCTAGTCCGACTGCGTGTCCATCGTCTCCAAAATCGAGTACAACAGTTCCAACAGCACGGCCTTGACCGTTTCCCGGTCATTGGCCACGCACGGCAGCACCTTGATGTTCTGATCGATCTTCAGGGCGATGCGCAGATCGTCGGGCTGCCACGCATCTTCGTGATCTTGCTTGTTGGCCGAGATCACATACGGGGTGGCCGCGTAACCGCGGAACGTATCCAGAATGCTGCGGGCTTCGCGGAACGTCTCGGGCCGCGAGCTGTCCACAATGACGATGAAGCCCAGCATGCCCTCCGACAGGATTTCCCACATGAAGTCAAAGCGCTTCTGGCCGGGCGTGCCAAACAGATACAGCACCAGATCGTCATCGACCGTGATACGGCCGAAGTCCATCGCCACGGTCGTGGCTTCCTTCTGCGACTTCTCCGCGTCCGATGAAATCTTGCGCTCAGTCGAGACCACATCGATCTCGCTGATCGTGCGGATAAACTCGGTCTTGCCCGCCGAAAACGGGCCGGTGATTACCATCTTCACTGTCTGCATGATGACTCCGCGGTCACTCTAAGATGAAGTAGCGCCTGCACTCTCGTGTGGCCTGTCAGCGGTTATAAGCGCTTGATACGATCGATCAGGCGGTTAACGACTGATCGCTTTTCTTCTTTGTTCAGCGTCGGCGCGGCTGGCGCGCGTGCGCCTGGCGGCGGTGTCGCCGTACCCGCCGGCACGATCAGCTCAACCAGGCCGGCCTGCAACATGCCGTACACAATCTTGCGAATCTGAAACTCGCTCATGCCGTTGGCCTGCATGATTTGCCTGATGGAGTTCTTGGGATTGATGTACGACACCACGCGCCATTCATCCACGCTCAGATTCACGTTCCGCAGGCGCGCATCGGGCCGATCGGTGAAGCGGAGGGTCACATCCAGATTGGGCAGCTCTTCCTGCAGCTTCTCCGACTCTTTCAGCCGCCGGGTGCCCTCCATAATGATGTTATCCAGATTGATCGGCGGCTCGGCCAGCAGGCGATCATCGGGCAGCACGTTCGGCTCAAACCGGAACAGGCCGTCGGCAATCGCAAACAGGCGCTCCACCACGTCCTTCACGTTGTTGCGCACCATCTGATCAAGATCGGCCTTGGTCAGCAGCCCGGCCTGGATCAGCATCGCGCTCAACTCCCGATCGGACTTGTTGCCCGGAATCTGCTTGCCCTGATCAGCCGTGATGCGCCCGGATTTAATCAACAGCCCCACCAGCCGGCCATCGGCGCCATCCGTCGTGGCAAACACAAGTTTCCCCTCGCGAAACGCAATGCGGGCCGCGTTGCCGCGCCCGTCGATGGCCAGGGTGCCCGTTTTGCGCGCCAGGTGAATTAAATTCAGCAACTGGGTAAAGCTGAAGTCGTGTAAATTACCCTTCAGTGCCATAACAATCCGCCTTCGATACAGCCGTCAGGATGACGCCGTCAAATTGACGAGGAAGATGGGGCCGAAACACAAGCCAGCTCGATCGAAACACGATCCAGCTGCCGCCTGAGGACACCCCTTAGACATGCTTAGTTGGTGTGCCTACCATAACGTGTGGATTATACATTCTCTCCATAGACAAGTCAATTTTGCTGGCGGAATTTTTCGCCGAGCTATTCGCCAGCACACAATCGCTCGCTGCCTCGTTCAACCCACTGCCTATGCTATAATCGCGCCAATTCTGACCAGGAGTACTCCATGTCGAGCTTACGTTTGATCAGGTGGTCGATGTTCATTACACTGGCGATCTCGCTCGCGGCCTGTGACACCCCGACCGTTCCCGCGGCGCCAACGGCCCCCACTGCGGCCCCGCTTGCCACCCAGCGGCCTATCGTCAAACCCACCGTTACACCAATTTCATCACCGACCCTGGCACCGACAGCAACTCCGGTCGCCACGGCTGCCCCTACCCCGGACAGCCGCATCATGACCACCTTCGCCGCCGACGTGAATCCGTTGACGGGTGAGACAGTGGCCGATCCCGCGGTGCTCAATCGCCGGCCGCTCGCCATCAAGATCGGTGATATGCTCGGCTATGATATTCGCCCCCAGGCCGGCGTTAGCTTTGCCGATTGGGTCGTCGAGCATTCGACGGAAGCCGGCGACACACCGCGTTGGACGGCCATTTTCTACAGTCAAACGCCCGCGCGCGTCGGCGGCACCCGATCGTGCCGCATCATCGACACGGAAATCCCTGCCATCTTCAGTTCGCTGCTCGCCTGCTCCGGCATGTCTGGCGGTACGCGCGAGTTCTATATCAAGCCCAGTGATTTCAACCAGGAAAAGCGCTTCTTCTCGCCTGATTTCGGCGATTGGACGCCGATGTTTTATCGGACCAACGACAGCGTACCGCCGCTGAACATGTTCGTCAATCCAGCCGAAATCTGGAAGGAAGCCGATAAGCGCGGGGCCAATACTCGACCCGATCTGAGCGGTTTGGCCTTCTCAACCCAGCCTCTTGCAGCCGGTCAGCCCGCCAGTGAATTCCAGGTGAAGTTCGGCTCGGAAACAGACACATGGAAATATGATCCGAAATCGACGGTCTGCGGTTCAGTGGCCGGCTGCTACTTGCGCTGGAGTGCGGGTGTGCCGCATACCGACGCAATTAACGGCCAGCAGCTCAACGCCGCCAACGTCCTTGTCATCTACGCCAACCACGTCGATGACGTACGTTTCTTGGAAGAAGACTACGGCAACCTCAAGCTCTTCGGCATTCAGATTCAACTGTGGAACAGCGGCTCGTTCAAACTGTTCCGGGACGGCCAGGTCTTTGACGGCACGTGGTCGCGCACCGAGCGCAATCAGATGTTAAAGTTCACGGACGCCGCCGGCAACCTGCTGCCGTTGAAGCCCGGCAAATCGTGGATCGAACTGCAGCGGCTGGACGCGCCGATTGACGTCAAGTAGCACCGCCGTCGCGCCCGATGATAGTGTAACTCAGAGTCGGCGCGGCATGTATTGCAAAGGCGTTACAGTTTGATTGCCCCTGCAATAAAAAGGCCTGCCAGGTCGCGGAACCTGGCAGGCCTTTTTCAGGCCTCACGCCGCCCAACCCACTTTCAAGCCGCCTCTCGCGTTAAGTGAAATCCTCCAGATCCCAAATTGTTAAGGCGATCTGGCAGATTGCGTCCCAGCGACATGATCGCCCGAATCGTAACTTTGTTCGATCGACAACCTGTCCGGACGATGATGCTGGCGGTTGACGCAAAACAAAACGACGCAGAATACGCCCCATTGGGTAGTCTCTGCATCGTTAAACTTGATTTCAAGGGAGGAAGGCGTCTTCAGGGAGATGGGCTATTCAGTGGCGACTGATGGCGAACTTGACTCGGTCGAACATCTTGAGGATATTCCATCACAGGTGAGCGCGCCGTGTCACGAGGTTTAGATCGCAAGTGGATCGCAGTTTATGGGTGGGGCAGTCGGGTCGTACATTTCTAAACGAACACCGCCGTGCGCTATACTCTGCAAGTCGCAGCGTCTTGGTCGGCTCTACCACCCTGACAGATTTGCGATTGGAGCATGTCGTCACGATGACTACACTACCGACCATCGCCCCGCAATCATTCGTCGATAAATGGCGGAGCGCCACGCTGAAAGAACGCTCGGCCTATCAGGAACACTTCATCGATCTCTGCCGGCTGATCGGCCACCCGACGCCCGCCGAGGTGGATCCGACCGGCGAGAATTTCGCCTTCGAATATGGCGCGGCCAAAACCAGGCGGCCAGGGCTTTGCATACGGGTGTCGCCTTCTTCGGTGCGCCGGCAGTGGGAAAAGGTTCAGACGACGGGCAGCAGCCTCTACCGCGTCACCAATGGCAAGATCGTCGAGCACTGGGCCAACATGGATTTCTTCGGCGTGCTGGCGCAACTTGGCGTCATCCCCATGCCGGGACTGTAGCGATTCAAGCGGGTCAGAACAGCGCCGCCGATCGAGTCCGATCGGCGGCGCTTCAACTTCAAACATGGGCGTTTGAGTGGCAGGCAGTGTCAATCATTTGACGGCATTCGATTCGTCTTCTCCACCAATGCCACGTCGAAACTCGCGGATGCCGCGGCCCAGCTCACTGCCGAGCTTGCCGATGCGGCCCACGCCAAACAACAGTATGACGATCACCAACACGATGATCAATTCAGTTCCACCCAGATGAAGCGGCATCTTGCATTCCTTTCATGACCCGATCGGAAAACCGCTTGATCGGATGACGGTGTTCGTTTTGGTAATCAGCAGCCCATCCACATCCGGTAGGCGCTCGATCAGTCCCAGACCTGCTTCCGCACCCAACACCATGACACCCGTTGCCAGAGCATCAGCAAGGCACGCGGTCGGCGCGACGATCGACACGCTGCTCAACTCCAACGGCGACAGGCCCGTGCGCGGATCGAGAATATGATGCAACTCAAAGTTCGCCGTGTAGGCATGCAGGTAATCGCCGGAGGTCGCGAGCGCGCCGCGCGCCAACTTCGTCACCGCGATCGAATCGCCGTTGTTGCGGCGCGGGTCTTGAATGCCGATCTGCCAACTCGCCCCATCGTCGCGGGGCGAACCGGCGATGTCGCCGCCTGCATCGACCATCGCTTGCGTGTAGCCGTGACGATTCAGTTCAGCCAATGCGGCATCGATGATGTAGCCCTTGGCGATGCCGTCCAGCGTGATCGACATACCCGCCTGCTGAAACGCAATCTGATCGGAATCGAGCGTGATTTTGGTGAAGCCCACTCGCGGCAACAGTGCCTGCAATTCAGCGGCCGTCGGCACAGCCGCTCGCGCGGTGCGCTGCTCGATGAAGTCCACCAACGGCTGGATCGTCACTTCAAACGCGCCGCCCGTCCAATCGTGAACACGCTGCGCTTGTTGCAGCACTTCGATCAATTCACGTGGCGGCGATGGCAACTGCCCGGTCGCGTTGAGCCGGCCCAGTGCGCTGTCCGATCGATGATGGCTGAAGATCAGTTCCAATTGCGCGATGCGGGCGAACGTCGCGTCGATCGCCGCTTGCGCCGAGGGCCGATCGGGCGTGAGCAGAACCAATCGGATGTAGGTGCCCAGCGCGCCGTGCGTGTCTTCGACGCGCGACAACTCGCCAGACTCGATCAGACGTCGCGCCAGCGTCGTGCTCAGGCCCAAACACGAAGCCGCCGGCCGGCGTCAGCACCGTGGACGGAAACAAGATCAACGGGCGGATGGCATACAGCCCGATGAGCAGCGCCCAGAACAGTAGCGCCACGACTTTCTGCCCATGACGTTTGAGCCAGATGGGATGCCTGGAAACAATGGTTGTGTCGTTTTGCATGTAGTCTTCCGAGTCTGCAAACCGTGTGAATGGGCAACTGACACCTGGACGACTCAGGCGGCCGGATTCTTGCCTGTGGACCACCTGGAAAGCAGGTGGACGCTGCAGTTGCTTATTTCCCGTCTGTGTCCGTGCTTGCGCCTGGACGTTTGACCTATGCCGTCATTCTGGCTATACTTGTCTCGTCGTTTACTTCGCACACCAGGTTAACCCATGCCCCTCTCTCAAAAAGAAATCCGCGACCGCGCCGTTGAATTTGTGCATGACTGGTCGAGTGCCTCACGCGAGAAGGCGGAAGCGCAGACTTTTTGGAACGAGTTCTTTAACCTCTTTGGCATTTCGCGCCGCCGCGTGGCGTCCTTCGAGGAGCCGGTGAGCAAGCTGGGCGATAGGCGCGGCTCGATCGATCTGTTCTGGAAAGGGACGTTGTTGATCGAGCACAAATCGCGCGGCAAGGATTTGGACTCGGCCTATCAACAAGCGCTGGGTTATTTTCCCGGCATTACCGAGCAGGACCTGCCTCAGTATGTGCTGGTCTCCGACTTTGAACGCTTTCGCCTGTACGATCTGGACGCCCGCGACGAACACGACTTCGCTTTAACCGAACTACCGAACAAACTGCATCTCTTCGGCTTTATCTCCGGCTACAAACAACAGACGTACCGTGATGAAGACCCGGTCAATGTGCAAGTGGCCGAGAAGATGGGTGAACTGCACGATGCCTTGCTCGCCAGCGGCTATGACGGTCATCCGCTAGAAGTCTTCCTGGTGCGCTTGATGTACTGCCTGTTTGCCGACGACACCGGCATCTTTCCGAAGGATCACTTTGAATATTACTTGCAGACGCACGCCAACGACCTGAACACCGGGGCCGTCATCGCGCAGATTTTCCAGACGCTCAATACACCTGACGCCCGACGCCAGCGCACCAATGAAGAATTGCGCCAGTTTCAATACGTCAACGGCGACCTGTTTAGCGAAGCGCTGCCTTTTCCGTCCTTCGATGCGCACCTGCGCGCACTGTTACTGAACTGCTGCGGCTTCGATTGGAGCCGCGTGTCCCCCGCCATCTTCGGCTCGATGTTTCAAGCCGTGATGAATCCGGCGCAGCGCCGCAACCTGGGTGCGCATTACACCTCGGAAAAGAATATCCTCAAGGTGATTCGCGGCCTGTTTCTGGATGCGCTCTGGCAGGAATTTGAAACCATCAAACACGATGCCCGCAAATTGCGGCAATTCCATGACAAGTTGGCCCGGCTGCGCTTTCTCGATCCGGCCTGCGGCTGCGGTAATTTTCTCGTCATCGCCTATCGTGAAGTGCGGCGGCTGGAAATTGCAGTCTTGAAGCAGCTGCGCCACCTATCGGGCGCGGAGGGCTTTCAACTCACGCTCGATGTGGCGTCGTTTACGTCCCGCATCGATGTGGATGTGCTGTACGGCATTGAGATCGAAGAGTTCCCGGCGCGTATTGCGCAGGTGGCCGTGTGGCTGACCGATCATCAACTGAACATGGAATTGTCAGCGGAGTTCGGGCACACCTTTGCGCGTCTGCCGTTGCATAAGACCGCGCACATTACACATGGTAACGCCCTGCAACTGGACTGGACGAAATTGATTGACAAGGCCGAATTGCTCAAAGACGGCCTGACCCTGTATGTTCTGGGCAATCCACCATTCGTCGGCAAACAATTTCGCACCGTCGGGCAGAACGATGATATGGAACTGGTCTGCCGCGCCCTGAAAAACTATGGCACGCTCGATTACGTCAGTGCATGGTACGTCAAAGCCACGCAGTTCATCACTGATACCCAATTCACTGTCGCGTTTGTCTCTACCAACTCGATTACGCAGGGTGAACAAGTCGGCACGCTCTGGCCTTATTTGTTGAGGTCGGGAATAAAGACACTGTAGCATGATTACCGACACGTTCACGCTCCTGCTCTCGCGCTGTGCAAG